>NZ_WIWK01000020.1:0-64827 GCF_009600165.1 Pseudomonas sp. FSL R10-0399 | reverse complement strand
CGCAAGCGCTTGGGCTGGAAGACGCCGTACGAAGTGCATACAGGGGTGAGCGTTGCACTTATGTGTTGAATTCAGGCTCATCCACTCACGCGCAGATCGCGCTCAGCCAAAAAAATAATTTCTGTGACCTTAAGGTTTTCTTGCTGGGGCGAGTGATGAATGCTGTAACAGGCCCCACCTACAACCTTGTAGATGTACCCCTCTTCCGCTCCTGAAGCATCTTCAGCAATGCTCACTTCCTGGAGCGGTTCCATCACCCAGTCGCTCCCTCCCCTCATGTGACCAGGGGACATCAGGTGAGCCTGCGCGAACCATGAGCGGTCATCAAGCTCCGAAAGCATTTGTTTCAGGATCGGTACCGTAGGGATCATCAGCATGCTGCCCACGATGTCGTCACCGTAATCGCGCACAAGCTCCACGTAAAACCATGGGTGGTGCAGTTCCAGCTCAATAAATTTCCAGTGACGGCTGGCAGGCTCGCCGAAAATGCCCGCTGGGCTGAGTTCGGCATGTCTATAGGTCTTGAACATCGAAAAACCCTCAAAATATTAACAATAGTTAATGGATGTATGACGTTCAAGACGGCTTCATCATTCCTTTTGTAGGAATGAAAAAATGGAGCTGAAACAGGCATTTGGTAAGGCAATGAGGCTGCTGAGAAAATCCCGTAGCCTCAGCCAAGAAGATTTCGGCGGCCACAGTAGCCAAACCTACCTTAGTCAACTGGAAGCCGGAGGAAAGGGCCCTACCCTCGAAATGGTGCATGGGCTCGCCTCTGCCATGAATGTCCATCCTTTGACGATCTTGACCCAGTGCTACCTTTTTATGGACAAGGATGCCACCCTGGACTCAATCATTGAGCGAGTTCGTGAGGAGCTAAGCGTGACACCATTGGCCCCATGAGGATGGGCGCTTGCCCCTTCAGCATGAACTGAGATGTCCGATAGGATGCAACCAAGGGCTGCGCTGTCTGACCCAGCGGCTGAGTTGATCCTTGGCGCAACCTACGAGGCAGAGGAGCGGCAATGAAGGGCCGACGGAAGGTAAAGACTGACAAGTGGCGTCTAAAGGCAGAAAATGAAGGCGGCGCCCGGGAGCTTTTGCGAGGGCGGGAACAGACGCAAGGAAGGTTCCTCGACATAGCGGCACAAGTCGGCAAAGGAATGGAACCCGTTGGCCGACTTGCCGGTTGAGAGATAGGATTTCACCTTTGAGGTGTGCAAATGAACGATCCTCAGATACTAGCGCTGTGCCCAAGTTCACCACAGGGGTGTTGGAGCATCGACCACCGATGCTTCAAGGGAAGGTGCGAACAAACCTTGCATCTGGCAACGCTAGTGCTTGGCGGTCGTGTGCTTGCCGTTCAATGGCTGTACAAGCCAGCGATCGGGCTAAGGCATCAGTCCCCTTGCAGCATCTTGGTAACTCGATCGGGCTACCAACAAGTGGTGACACTTCTAGGACGAATTGAATACGGTGTCTACGCTTAACTCCGCTGGGTTCCATGCCAGAGTAACTGCCCACAACTCGTCTGACATAGGATCAGCTGTGTCCATCGCAGAGTCTATCTCGAACCGTATCAAGCGTATGCGTAAGGGGAGGCCCTTTGTTAGGAACGTATTCGAGAGAACGGGCTCACGCACTGCGGTAAACAAAGCTCTGTCTCGGATGGTGCTCAGTGGTTCTCTGGAGCGTGTTGCCCGCGGTGTTTACATGCGTCCCATGCGCAGCCGATACACGGGCAAAATGATTCGAGCCAACCCGATTTCTGTGTTAGAAGCCGTTGCCAGGGCAAGAGGCGAGACTATTCAGATCCATGGTGCAGAAGCTCTTCGCCGACTGGGGCTAAGTGTTCAAATGCAGGTTTTGCCCACTTTCTACACCAGCGGAAGGACACGTGAGATCAAGATTGGTAACGCGGTTGTTCGGCTGCGCCATGCGTCTCGCCGACGACTCCAACAAGCGGGAACGAAAATAGGGATGGCACTGACCGCCCTTTTCTATCTCGGAGAAAATGGCGTAACTGAGCAGATCGCGATCAAGATCGCCAATTCGCTCGATAACGAGGAATTCAATAAGCTTATGACGTGCAAAATGCCTAAGTGGATGCGCTCAGCACTGGCCAATTGCAATTGGAATGCGCGCGAATAAACCCGCGAACAGGCAGACCGCAGATAGTAAGCTACGCCGGCTCCCGCAGAAGCATCACCATTTTCCAGGCCTGCGCAGTATTGTGGAGCCGCTTTTGCCGGCAATGAGCCACGCACATGCCCCTTAATTCAGATGCCGGCCAAGGGTTGAAAGAGGCTCCATGGCTAGTTAGTGAAGCTCCAGGCTTCGATACCGCCAGCTTCTCACCAGTCTTCCGAACCGTCTTGAACGTTAGCTCATCCGTAAGCGTCCGGCGAACTCACCTTCCGAACTCCAGCATTAAGGGCGATGGTGTCCGCGTATTTTTAAGCGGACGCGATCACCCTTATCGCCAGGATTTCTATGCGCCAACGAAGCTCTTACCCCAAGCTGTTCAAGGCCCAAGTCGTTCAGGAATGTCTGCAATCTGGCGCAACCGTGTCCAGCGTTGCCATCAGCCACGGCATCAACGCCAACGTCATCCGCAAATGGATGCCGCTCTATCGACATCAGCCCGCAGCGACTTCACTGCCGGCATTCGTCCGCTAAAAGTCGCACCTAAACGGTCAGCCGAAGCGTCAGTGATCATTGAGTTACCCATGGCCGGGCAAGAGACCAGACGCGTCCGGGGCCTCCCGAGGGTGATCGGACATTTCAAATCAGCAATAATGGCCTACCGCTACCAAGGAATGTGTAGACCATGGCACGAAAAACTCCCTCTGTTGTACCTCCACAGCCGAAGATGAAACTGACATCGCAAGAGATCGACCGTGGCCTTGCTCGGCTATCTGAACGAATTGCAGAGCTCCACGCTTTTGACCTCAACACCGTCCGGAATGGAAACACACCTGAGCTTAAGGCTATGCAGGTTGCCATAAAGGACAGTCTGACCAGATGCTTCGGGGAAGATACCAGTGCCTATCGGACCTACGCAGCCGCCGCAGACCTCACGTACTATCCGATGATCGTCAGTACCGGACAGCAGATTGACTACTGCACCCCAATTCAACGCAGGGTACAAAACTCTATTGCTCTGCTTGAGCAAGCACAGAAAAGTTTGAAGGAGGATTTGGCGGATCTCTCAGCCTCGGGGGAGATCCAGGTCACATCATCCCCTGAAGATAGAGTCGTCCACTCAGGTCGAGTGTTCGTTGTCCATGGCCATGACGAGGGAGCACGAGAGTCGGTGGCTCGATTCCTTGAAAAGCTTGGTCTAGAGCCAATCATTCTGCATGAGCAGGCAAACCGTGGCGGGACGGTGATCGAGAAGATAGAAAGACACCGAGGCGTAGGATTTGCCGTTGTACTGCTCACGCCTGACGACCAGGGCTGTGTAAAGGGTGGGGAATTGGAGCCGCGTGCAAGGCAAAACGTCCTGTTGGAGCTAGGTTATTTCCTCGGCTGCCTGGGTCGGGAAAGAGTCTGCGCACTGAAGCGCGGTCAGGTTGAGATTCCAAGCGACTTTGCAGGCGTAGTGTGGACGCCGATGAACGACGACAGTTGGAAGCAAGCCTTGAGTCGTGAACTCCAAGACGCCGGTTATGAGATTGATTGGAATAAGGTGATGCGCGGCTAGCCCCGCTTGTCATGGTTACGTTGATAACGCTGGTAGACACAGACCAGAAAACGTAACCTGTGACAGCTTGCTCCGAGACCTCGTTGGCGCTGAGCCTCCCCTCGGAGACATCTGATAGCCCGCCCATTACGGCGGGCTTTTTATTTCCGTAATTCGCTGATTAGTGAATATTCACCAGTATCCCGGCACCACCAGGGCCATGGTGCAGTCGGGATACACCTGCCCAAAGCAAAAAGGACTCGATTGATCACATGTCAGGATAATTGGCTTCCTCTCTCGACTGGGTCTCATGCCATTCCGCCCAATGCTTACGTACTGCTTTAAACTGCTCGGGACAGACGGTGCGGGGCCTGTATTCCTCAATATCTCGCGTATCTGTCGCAAATACGTAGTGATGGGCCCCGGTCAAAATCATCGTCCTGAAAAATGCTGCCTGAGCGAGACTCGACGTGGTGCCGCGCCGAGGGGGCGGTGAGCCAACACACGTGAACAGGAGGTGCTTGGGACTGAGTGGCATGAACAGCATTGTGCCTGGTACATCCCAACCGCCCTCAAGACTGAGTGCTCCATTCGCCCCAATTCCGACCCTCATGAACGGATTATCGGACGTTGGCCAGGTGACTCCAGGTGGAGCGTGTAGGATGGTCCAACGATGATTTGGCAATCGATTGATAGTGCTCTTGAGCACGTGTTCGATCTGCCAGAGCCAAAATTTCCGCCCAACCAGGATCTCGGCTTGGATGCCTTCTTCGCCATGCTCATTCTTCACACGTTGAATCTTCAGCGGCAGCTTACTGTAAGGGTCTAGAACCGGAGGGGGTTCAGGTTGAACTCCAGCGGCTGAAGCTGCCTCGATTTGGCCCACTGACCACTCCATAGTCTCAGACAGGAAAGCCTCAAGCGTTTCAGCGTGCCGTTTGATAAAGCTCTGCATCTGGGCAGGAGTGCGGACAGATTGCGCAACAGCAAAGCGGAACAAGTTGTTCCAATCCTCGCGGGTCAACTGCGACTCGCTAACTACCTTATCGATGGATGCGAGTCCTGGACCTTCGAAATCACGTTCAAGCCAGCGCTCGACTTCGTCGCTCTCCTCAGAGCCAGAGAGACGAGTATAAAGATGCCGAAGCACGGCCACGCTTTTGGTTGAAAGCGGCTTCCAAATCGCGCTTTTTTCATGCGGCACTAGCAGACGGTAGGCGAGGACTTTGCCCTGGATCATCCAGTGCCTCAGGTACGCCTGAGGTACGTAGTGGTTGTCCTTTTTAAAGCTTTCCATTTCTGCTACATCCTCCAATGCCTTGCCACCTGGCAACCGGGCTCGCCTGCGCGGCTCGCCGGCGAACCCTATCTCGAACCATCCTGGACGAAGTCCAACGTCGCCTCTACATCTTGCTTATTGGCAGGCAGCTTCGCGCGCGACGCATTAGCTTTCTCAGGTGCCGCTTGGTGATCATCAGGTGATGGCCAACGAGTACCGCCCCCCTCAAACATCCTGATCCTTGCAGATAGGCCAAGGGATAACCTTACTTGCGCCAGAACTGCCACCACTTACGGCGCATATCTTGAATTGGCTTCATCGACGCGTACCAATCTTTGTATTTCTCTCTGACCCGAACCTGCCGAGCCTCTACATCTGGTCTCAACAGCAATTTCCTGACAACCACCGGCTCTTTCGAGAACGTCTTTAGGCTCTTTCTTAATGCAGAGGCGTGCTCATACAACTCCACGCACAGCACTTCACTGAAAAACAGCATTTCGTCACTTGTCTCGGCGAGGTTCATGACGATGTCGTGGTAATCTCTGTGGGCCACCCCGCCCACAGGTATGCCGTAGTACATTTCAGTAAAACCGAAACCGTCGGGATACTGGTTGCTCCTGAATTTTTCGAGAAGCTCGTTGCGGCTCTCGATGGCATTAACTGCATGCTCTACCGCTTGAGACAACGACATTATCGCTCGCAGCGCACTCACTGGCGCTGTCACGTCTTCAAAGATAATCTTCCTCAGCTCAACGATTGGAGGAGTCGATGCTGAAATGCCACGAAGTTCCTGTGGTGTAATGACTGGTGTGCCAAGGTTGTGCAACCGCATGGATTCTAGGTAGTTTTCACGCATAGGGTGTGCGACTTCGTAAACCCCTACCGCATAATCCAGCATGAAAGTAGAAATCGTTATGCCAGCGTTACAGGCCCGGATTTCCTTTATGAGCTCTTCATGCTGCTTGCTGTTCTTCGCGATCTTCTGAGCTGCCGATGCACCACGGCGAGCGCCGATCAACGCGGTGATGAGGGCTGCGGTGGCCGTCAAGATGAAGGGAAACCATTGGAACTTGTCTAGAAAATCCAGGTTCGGCAACCACGACGCTGAAGCCGTAAACACACCGTTGACAGGTCCCCACAACGTCATTGCAATCCCTCTCACTAAACACCGCGATACTTCGTGGCAAAGCGGGCGATGATAGCGGCGCCTTGGTTCAGGGACAATCAGACACCTCATACCGACGTGCCCACTCCCTGAGCAGATGCAGCAGCACAGCCATGAAGGTGTATTGGCGGTCAAGGCTCGCCTGGAAGCCGGCGTGCGCTACCTAGCCGGCAGCCTGGGCCCGGAAGGCACTCGCGTCAGCGCCATTTCGGCAGGTCCGACCCGCACACTGGCCGCTTCAGGCATCAAGAGCTTAGGAAGTCAGCAACGCGATGGGTAGCCTGAGCGACGTGATCCTCTCTGTACCAGGACGCAGATACAAAATGCCCACGTCAAGAACCTGTATTGGCCCAACTATACCCTCGGGGTGACTGCGTCATAGACTAATGAATTCGTGTACTCAAAGAGAAAATTCCGCCTTGAATAGCGGATTGAGCTCAGGGGTGGGCCATCTCGCTCTGCCACTCTTTGAGTATTTCGGCAGTTCGGGTCTCAAGATCCGCCATCGACACACCGTGTCCAAGGACGAATTTTTCCGAGAGTGCCAAAATTTCCCTCAACAACTGTGCAGACTCCTCCACGATAGATTCCAGCTTTCTGTGAAGCCCAACATAGGCAGCTTCCTCATTCAAAGCTTTCTTGCTATCCGCGTTGGAGCTATGCACCAGCCAGTTGCGGTCTTTTAGTAGGGCCTGGAAGCGCACCAGTACGTCTTTCGGAAGATGTTCACTTCTGGATAGGCGCGAAATGCTGCCTCCGAAGGTCTTCTTCTGAGCCTCTGTTACAAGAATGTTGCCTTCCTCCTCCCCCATCTGCGGTACGGCTTGCTCGACCAATACGAAAAATTGGGCGGTTGATCCCTCAAGCATCTGTAGCTGCCACAAGGTGAAGCCGATTGCTTGGCAGATTTCACCAAATCTTTCAGCTCTATCCAGACTGTTTGTTGCGTTCATTTTTTCTACCGAGCAGGGAAAATTAAAGGTTCGCTAAAGTGGAGATGGCCAATGCACTGGCTGATGGAGGACTAACCGGTAGCGCGGTTGAGGGCTGTGAGGTAGTTGCGTTCAACCTAGCCTTGGCTTTTTCGGCCTTCCGCTGCTCACGTTTGCGGGCTTCTTCAAACTCCTGCATTGGATGAGTCACGAAGTGCTGGCGATAGGCTTTGATCAGCCCCTGATCATTGCTACTCATGGCTTGAGCAAGGACGTATTCGGAATCACGTAGCTGGATATCCAATTTGGGATTCTTCGCGCGCGCTGCGTTCACCATCGCAGTCGCATTTTCGGAAAGCTTGCCGCTCGTCCACAGCTCGAACCTTTGGCAGATGCCAGACCATTCGGAGTGCGTTTTGACAAACCCCCTGATCACAGGAATGCGCTTGAGCAGCCATTTCTCCACTTCGGCATCATCTAAGGTGCTGATCGGGTGTATTCCCTTGCACTCGATGAACACGACTTCATGATTCGGACGGTGTACCAGCACGTCGATTTCCGCTTCCGCACCGATGCTATCTTTGACAATCCGGTTCATCTCCTGGGGATATCCCAAAAACGTAGACCGCGCGATCTGGGCAACCGCGAATTCAAAAAGGCTGCCGCGCAGCGTGGAAGCCGCGCCTTCGATCCGGGATAAATCGTTGAAAATTTTATCCAGCGCTTCCGGGTTTTGAGTGAGCTTTGCGGTGTCGGTCAATACAGTACAAAGGTTCTTCAAAGCTACTGCCACATCCCGGCCAAACAGGCTCTCGGTTGTCGCCGGAATGATGCCCTGCTCCTTGAGAAGAGCAAAAGCTTCAGTTTGGTAGCTTTCAGCGACAAAAATCTGAAGGCATTTGCCCACCTTCTTGAGACTGCGAAGCGTCACGCATTTGTTGACGAACCCTGCTAGGTGGGCGGCATTTACCCACCCGTTTAGCGCCAGGTCGCAAACGAAGAAGCCTGGTTTGAGAGCTGTGCTGACGTATTCTCGCATCGGAAATAAGTAGGAAGGGCCGGCCAAGTCCCAATTGAACGTTCCGACCTTGGGTAACGCCTCTAACCCCTCATCCTCGCGTGTTTCAACAGAGTCGTAGCTCACCATACCCAGGTTGCGGGCCCAATCCTTTACGGCCAAGAGGGTTACCTTCTCTGCAATGAGCCGGCCTTTCATCTTTGCCCACATGGAGGTCATTTCGAGCATCTGGTGGTGATCGCATCGCACCACACAGGATTCGCCACCTGGGAGTGCCACCTCCTTTACAAGCGTGGCTTTCACCAGACGCTCCAGCAGGGTTTCTGCTGAGATGTGTTTCTTCTGAGCTACTGGCGCACCGCAGGCGATAAGAAAATGCCGGCGAGGCATCACGTTGCCGCGAAGCGCGAGAGCTTGTAATGCCGCGAAATAGGAGCTGCGCGTTTTCTTCAGGGCCTCCATCAAATTGTCGAAGAACAAAGGAGAACCATAGTCATCTTGGAGATAGCAGAAGCGCGCCCGATGGGGAAAGATGATGTGATTGAGACGGGTCATGCCAGCGCACCCGCGCTCGACACGCTTTCTGGCCGCTTCAGGGGTCAGTCCAGATTTGGTTTCTAGGAGCTTGGATAAATCACTGCTCAGCAGGGGCCCGGTTTGCTTCAGCAGCTCGATGAGCGCATTGTCAGCCATGATCGTTCTCAAAGGGTGTCACACAGCGCTATTTATACTCCTTGTAAACAAGGGTCAACGCTTCGTTGCGGCGCCTGTTTATGAACCCAGTAAAATCGGGCCTTTCAGAGCGATTCGCTCCGTTTTTCGATGAAAATGTCACAATGCCCACTTTTTTACCCCGCCCCCAACGCATTTACATTTAGCTATGGTCAGCATGGCCTGGAGGGCACCAGATGACATCGCCCGCGCGGATCTCGAGGATGGGACCACTTTCGCATTGAGTCCAACCGCCATGCGGACATCTGATGAAATCCTAACTGCTGTCATGCCCCTGGCAATTTGATCACCGAAGCGGACGCCGGCATCAAACCCTTCGACAGCGACCTCACCTACTCCCGGATCAATCGACAGTTCAATCTTCACATCCGGGTACTTGGGCTGGAGCTCCGAGAGTTTCGGCCAAAGGATCGTCGTGATTGCGAACTCGGAAGCGTTGATGCGCACCGTCCCGGCAGGCTTATGCCGAAGCTCCTTGAACGAGACCAAGTCTTCCCGGATGGCCTCAAAGCGTGGGGCAACCCTTGCAATCAAACGCTCTCCGGCTTCTGTTGGCGACACACTGCGGGTTGTGCGGGTGAGCAGTCGCAGGCCCAGGCGCGATTCCAACGCTCTGAGGGTATGGCTGAGCGCAGATTGGGAAACGCCCAGCTTGGCGGCTGCACGGGTAAAGCTCCTCTCCTGTGCGATCGCAAGGAAAGCCTGGATCTCGCGCAAGTTGTCACTAGGCATGCAGATACTCCGACATTAAGGCGTGTGACGACCCGGGGCGGCCCCATCACGACAGCTTCAGATCTGATATTCATGGCCGCCACTCAGGATAACTACCTGAGAGCGCTGGATACTCGAACCGGTCGAGAACTCTGGAAGGCCGCTTACCAGTAGGCGCAGAAACCGTCCCGATGACCTACGTTTCGCCATCAAGTGGTCGGCAGTTCGTCGTCATCAGTGCCGGAGGCAACTCATCGACGACTCAAAAAGGCGATTACGTCGTAGCCTATGCCCTTCCCAAATGATGACCGATCACTTTCTGCGAGAACGTGCGGCCTGGTCCGCACGTTCATGAAGGTGGCTATAGGTTAGCCCCCGACAAGTCGTAGACAGCGAATTACACGATGAGCCAGTTTGCCTGCCCACTCTCAATGAATAGAAGGTGGGCTAGGTTTGGACTGAAGGATGGACATGGACGATAGACAGACCACACGCCAGGATCTTGAAGGGCTTTATTCGCTTTTCTGCGAGGTCTGCGCTGAACGGGGCGCGCTGTGGATACAAGCATCATCCTCCGTCGTTAAAGAAATCATCTTTCGTTACCAAGCCGAAATCGTCGGCCGGCATACCACCGCTCTCGTCGAAAAGCCCTTGTGTACGCCTCTCTTGTTTAAGGCCGGCAACAGCTTGAAAAAAGCAGCTCTCACACAAGTGTATCTCCCACCGCTCACCGTCATGCTTTGATCCATAGCCCCAATGAGCCTGCAACGTTGCGAATTGAAGGCCTCCGCCATCTACCCTTGTGGGGAGTCGGCAGACATCGCAAACGACATCAGTGACGCCTTCTATTTCGACCTTGCCGATAACTTTCATCCGGATCTCCTTACGTCAGCGAGCGTATGAGAGCAGATCAGCCCCGAGTGATCGTATCGCCTGAAGGGCCGCCGCTATTGGTAAATACCTAAGCGAGCGCGCTCCAGGTAGTCCACCACAATCTTGAAACCCACAAATAAAGATATTGAGTAATTCACCCCTTTACAGAGGCGGCTTAGCAACCGCACACCGGACATTTATCGGCGCTCGACGGAAGAGATTTTGTTTTGACAGCAACTGGAGCCAACTTAGCTACATCAAAGGACTCTTCAACCAGCACTTCAAATATCATTAAGTACTGCGCTCGCATCGACTCATACCTTCTAGTAGCCAATTCCAACTCCAAACCCATTTTATCCACCAACTTTTGCAGACTTGAAACCCTCGCATCTTTATCCAAAACCCTTCGATTCAAATTATGTACAGAAAGCAATTCATCAATAAACTCTTGATGGGCTCTGATTGTCTGGCGCGAGACACCTGCACGCGCAGCAAAGGCCTTTTGGCTATATCGAAATTTAGCACCTTCAGATAATTTTAAATTAATATCATCCAACAAACATTGCTCTAGGAATTTCTGTAACTTCTGACCTCTGAGCTGCATACAATATGCACTCCTACGTCTTAGTTTTTGAGAGTATCTGATTAAGAATTCTATCTGCAGACTTTGCGACATTCTGAAAGTGAGTAAATTGTGGACTAGATTCTCCACCTGCAGATTTTATGTATTCCTGAAGTGTTTCCGCGTTATCCCTTACCCACTTTAATTCCACATATTGAGCCTTGTCAGTCGAATCGATAATCAAGTGATCGCATGGCTCCCCTGACGGGCCCTCTACAAAGCAAGAAAGGCTATGAGGGCAAGGTTTGAGTGCAAGATTATGAAGACATCCCCCATGCGGCATTGGATTTACAATACGCACCGCAGCCAGTAAGTAGGCTTCTGCGGTTTGGCGGTTAGCCAGGGAAATTTCGTTAAACGTATCTTGAACTACCCCGATAGCCTTATTGCCTCTAATACTCGCAATTAGCTCATGGACTACTGCTGACCGTTCCAACGCTGGTGTTTGGTCATAGACTGCGCCTTGCTTCTGATCCTTTCTTCCCAAGATGGTATTGACCTGGAGTTCCGACAGACCGCCTTGTTTATAAGTTGTATCTAACCAGTGCCGCAAATCGTGCCAAGTAAACTTGACAATCTCACCAGTTTTAGGATCGACTACATTATTTTCAATGAATAGCGAATTTCCGCTCTTACTACAATCGAACAACCAGACTAAAAACATGCCGCTTGAGACAGTCGTATATTGATTTGAACGCGCACGCATGTGAGAGCTTAAAAAGTATCTTGGGATGATGAAGAGAGCATCCTCTGGCTCTAACAAGATACTATTAGCTGTCCGCACAACAGGCTGCAACTTTCTTTCATATTTTTTTTCGAATAGCGGATCTTCTTTAAATACAGGACGAGCACCTTCTATCTGGCGTATAACGGCTTCATCAAGAACCTCCATTACAGGCATGCGTATATGATCGTAATCATTGAGTGCGGTTTCATAATGAGCCTCCATATTTTTCACTGTCGGAACATGTGGATGAAACGCGATGCGCTCTTTCCAATTGGAGACCTTCGAATCAAGAACATGAAAAACTCCAAAAGGCTGTTCATAAAGATACTGATTTTTTTTCATTCCTTCCTGACAAGCGATTAGCTTTCTAACCACTCGAAAGCTCGTGCCTAAATATTTTGCAGTTTCAGCGGCAGACCCTAGCCTAGCTGTCAAACCAATAGCATCAACAAACTGATCACTTGTCCGGAAATAGACTCCATTGGGAGTAAACAAACTCATCTTATCCATCCACTCTGAAGCAAACTTTGCAGCAAAATAGCGCAAGGCTTTTTCTGATTTTCTAATCAGCTGCCAATCTAATCCGGGTTGGATTTTTAAATTAAGCGCTATGCTTCTACCATCAGCCGTGTTCTGTTTAATGTATTCAACGGCACTTCGAACTGCTGGGTACATATCTTGCGGAAAAGGCCGATATGTTATAAGTCCTCCTTTTTCAGGAAACAATCTAACAACCCATTTTCCAGCTTGATCAACTAAACAATCCACAGGAAGACAAGCTAGCTCCTTAATTCTCATGCCAGTGGCGGCAGCTAGCACAATGGCGTTCAAAAAAAACTTATCACGCATACTGACATGTGGCGCTTGGGCGAGACTGAACAATCTTGCTATAACCTCCAGAGACATTAGCTTTGCGGCTCTTCCCTCTTCCGTTCCGTGTCGACCGTGCTTAATACCCACTCTAAGCTTCGGAGCGTCATAACTGATCGATAGACCTAATTTATTGCGCAACCAGATCGCGAATGACTGAAGAAGTGTCAATGAAGGCACTTTTCCTTGATGCCCTCGCCTGATGTATGAAAGCTGAATGGCATCGAAATCTGAGGTATTAATTTTTTCGAAATCTTTCGTACCGATCTGTCCATCAAGCTCAAGTAATGCTCGGTGTATTGAATATATTGTCGCCGCGCATATTCGTCTGTTAACTCGCTTTTCCGCAATGTATATTTTTGCAACAGCCTTGGCTCCCTTATTTGTAAACTTATCAAACCGAAGAGGCATCTTTTTACGGTTACCAGGTCTATTTTCCCACGGTAGAATCTCCCAAACATCAGAAAAAAAGTCGACATGTGCATCCAAACGCGCAATAGAAATTTCAGCGGTGGCAAGCAGAGCATCAGGAACACCACTAACCAACAACTTATCCTGTATACTCATTTTTTTCAGCCCCCCTTTTTAATCCTTTCCACGACATCCAAAACTGAGCGATACACCTGCTCAAGATCTTTGAGCACTTTACTTCTCTCATTTCGCCCTTCCGAAACTCTCCATCGGTCTAGCTCGCCTTCGAGATAAGATAATGATCGCGTATGATCTGCCTCCCTCCAAGCCAAGAAATAACGACACCCGTTGTAACACTGAAAAAAAGGGTGCTTACTGCAATTAGTTTTCTTCGAACACCCACCAACTACTGCGGGCTGTTCCGAAGACGGAATTAGAATCGGAGCACCTTTTCCTTCGGAGCTAATAGCACCTTGAAAAAAGAAGTCA
Organism: Pseudomonas sp. FSL R10-0399; assembly: GCF_009600165.1. Classification (NCBI taxonomy): domain Bacteria; kingdom Pseudomonadati; phylum Pseudomonadota; class Gammaproteobacteria; order Pseudomonadales; family Pseudomonadaceae; genus Pseudomonas; species Pseudomonas sp. FSL R10-0399. The sequence continues at coordinate 51,313 of NZ_WIWK01000020.1, read as the reverse complement.
TTGAGACTTGAGAATAACCCTCCCAGCCTTCTTCCTACTTGATCAATTAAAGGACATAACTCTGAGGCTAAGCTGTCAATGTAAACCTGAACTGCATAAGGCGTACGATGTTCGAGTATATATTGAATTTCGTGAGCAGAAGCACCTAACATAGCCATCTGCGTAGCACCAGTATGCCTAATCCTATAGGGGGTTATTACGAGCGGCTTTAAAGTTCGTGGACTGATGATTTTCCTAGCCTTGAACCATTTATTCAAATTAACTCCAAGCCTACTTCGAAATCCAAATACTGAGGACACCAACAAGTATCCTGTTTCCTTCTGAGCCATACGCACGAAGTCGTGCGCTGAGTACTCGACAATTGCATGTGCCAACTCCCTTGTAATTGGCCACATTTCATCGCTCTGACCTGCCTGATACTTCGCTTTCGGTACCCTTAAGAAATATTGCGAGTCGTTACTAGAGCTGGGCTTCCATAACGCGTCAAACTCAATATCACCGACTTGTGATGGCCGCTTTAAAGTTTCGAATAATATCCATGTATATAATCTCGACGTTGTCTCTGTTATCGTTTCGCCCATTTTCTTATTAATCATTTCTGTTCGCACGACTTCCTGCTCAGCTGCAGTCATTGCTCCTTTGGTTTCGTGCCATTGAAGTACCGCCAGCATAGGTTTAGCGCTTGAGAAAGTAAGAGCTTCTAATTCAATGGCAAAAGACTCATCAGCCCCACAAAAATCATGTATCGCGCAATACATGTAAAATTTCCTAAAGTGAGTCTTTAAATCCTTTCTATATCCAGCTAACAACATGATTAATTGAGGTAAACTAAGCGAAGAGAAATCTAGCCAGCCAGACTTCCAATTCGCTGCCAAATTTCGCATTAGCTTGTCCATACCGATTAAAACGGTCGGCACACAAGTTTCCAGCCGACTTATCGCGAATTGATAAGCGGCTGTCACGATACATTTAGGCAGTTCGAGACCAGTCAGATCCAGCTTGCAGTTCACACGGCGCCATCGACCTTGAATCACAGATTCTTCCACTTTTACAAATACAGGCTGCCTTTTCCCAGATTTAACATAAAGAGTTCCGAGGTCATCCCTGTAGTCTCCAAACTCGTCCATTTCGATGCTCATCCAGAAGCCCCCACTTGGTTAATTCTATTTAACTTTCGTAGAGCGCTATCACGTATTGCTCGACGAGCGTATATGCGAAGAGACTCAGAACTAGCCCACCCCCCCATATAAACGATATGATCCATTTCAGTGGCGTTATCTTTTAAATTAGAGGCGGCTTCGTAAAGGCGGTTAAAGGTGGCATGCCTGAGAACATGCCAATGAAATTTGAATCCAACCTGCGCACTTATAGACGAAGCGATTTTGGTAGCTGCTGAACACGAAAGAGGTCGCGCCGAGCTTTTATTACCATGTTCAATAAAGATAAAATCGTGCCCCAAGAATATTGAAGCCCGCCTCTTACCCCCAACATCCGCGATTTTTACCCTGTGGAAAGATATGTATTGCTCTAACAAAGCAAGCAAACTTTTATCACCAGGATCAAAATAGAGCAACCTAGACAAAGTTTTAACTTTTGGGTGATATGGCGACCTCGGATCTTGATACTCAGCACCGCGCTCATCTATTCTTGTAATTTCTAGTGATGGATGTGCACCGTTCAAGTTTAAATCACTTAACCTCAGCGCCAAGGCTTCGCCAATACGCAAACCAAATGCTCGTATTAACCGATAGATCAGATAGTTTCTAACTGCAGAACTGCCTTCGTCACCGCTGTCTGATAGGGCATTGTGCAGAATCGCTTCAATATTACATAACTGTTCATCCGTGATATTAGGAGCGATGGGATCATTGGTATTCCCTGACATGCACCGAAGCCAGCATAATTCATGCGCCCTAATAAGCTCATGGAAATTATAGTTTACACCCAAACCTCTAGAGCTAATTGGCGCGTAGCTTTCAACAAACCATAGTACAAACCTTTTACAGTTACCCATAATCTCACGAGGATAACCGCAAACTTGTTTACCATCCGTCTTTGACTTAATGTTTTTATCAAGCCAGTTTCCAAATTTTTTTATATCATGGAAATCCACTCCACAACCCTTGAGTAACCGACACTCAAGGTCTGGCAGATTATTTTCCGCCCATGTAAACAAATAAGCTACGTGATGCAAAACAGTATTAATTGTCCCCTTATACCTACGACTACTTTTTGAGTAAGTCGCCTCGTATAAGCTTACACACATAGATGGGGTACTAGTTCCAGCATGCACGAGCATGCACCTGGACAACACACCCACCTTGAACTTATGAACAACAAAAGTAAGACTTACGACCCTAGATATAGAGGACATATTATTTGATAACGCCGTAGGAATAAAACACTGCACCGAGGCGTTCAAAACCATTGAAGAAGCGCATTCTCTGAATATATCGCGCCACCAAGCAAACACTCTTAACATGCCTATAGCAAACGATATACCGTAGAAATATATTAAACCTTTCAATGAGCTGAGAGAAAAACACACCGCGAATCTCGCTAAGACTCGACGAATGTATGCAAACGGACTGGAAATTGAATAGCAGCATGGCCTCGTACTCGACAAGTTAAAAGTCGTGGGTACGGATGCGGGGCCGCGGGCAATCCCGTCGTCTTACCGCTAACCATGCTCCTTATGCGCTGCACTGGCGCAATGTTTACCTTAGCTCACCTCGCCAATCGAGCAAGGCTGCAAAAGGCTAAAACGTTCCGATTAGCGCACCTCAAGTGGACACTACGCGTTCCGCTAAATCATGGATAAAGCCGAAGCTGACCGTCATGACAAAATGCTCGAGCTGGCCGAGCTGCTGGCTGAAGTGTTGCAAAAGGCTGTGCCGTCGCTGAACGAGCAGCAAGTTGAAGAAGCCGGTATCTACATGGCGAAAAACCGCGATGTGTTCGCCAAGGCCTTCAAGAGCCAGCCCGACGCGCTGTCCGAGCTGCTGGTCGAGAGCGAGTAATCAGTCGCGCCCTCGCTTGACTCTCCCCTTTGGGGCAACGTTTACCTTGAAAGGCCTTCTTTCAGGTGAGTGTAGCGATGAGCAAGCGTGTACTGATCATTCTGGGGCATCCCTCGACCGACAGTTTCTGTGGCGCGATAGCAACCTGTTATTTCGAGACAGCAACGCAGGCTGGTCGCGAGGTGCGCATAGTGCAACTGGGGGCTCTGAACTTTGACCCGGTGCTGCACGAAGGTTACAACCAGATCCAGACACTGGAACAAGACCTGCTCGATGCCCAGACAGACATCATGTGGGCCGAGCATCTGGTGTTTGTGTTTCCACTGTGGTGGGGCGGCGTTCCGGCTTTGCTCAAAGGCTTTATCGACCGCACCTTCCTGCCAGGCTTTGCCTTCAAGTACCGCCAGGGCAAAGTCTTCCCTGACAAATTGCTCAAAGGCCGCACCGCCCACCTGCTGGTCGCCATGGACACTGCACCGTGGTATTACAAATGGGTTTACTGGATGCCGGGGCTTCATCAAATGCGCAAGCACACTTTGGCGTTTTGCGGCATAAAACCGCTGACCACCTTGATGTTCGGCCCAGTGTTAACCTCGACCACAACTCAACGGCAAAGGTGGCTGCAACAGGCCATGACGCTTGCCCGTCGCTAATGCTCCGTCGGCCGACGCCTCTTTTAAGGACCTTTCATGTACATCGGCAAAGCGGCCCAATTGTCAGGCACGACCATAAAAAGCATTCGTCACTATGAGGCAATCGGCTTGCTGCCCTCCCCGCAACGACAGGGCAAATACCGAATCTACTCCCAACACAGTGTTGAGTGGCTGAAGTTAATCAAGTGTGCACAGCAGTTGGGTTTCAAGCTTAAGGAAATGCTCACGATTGTCGAGAACCACCCAGGGCAACCCTTGCCGTGGGAGGTGGTCAGCAACGCCATCGAGGTAAAGAAAAATGCTGTGGCGAGGCAGATCGAAGCATTGCAACAGGTGCAGGCGCAGTTGGTTGAATTTGAAACCCGTTTCAAGGATGCCTCACAACCTGTGAATCCTGGCTGCGATCCTTAACCTGCAGAAAACCGGCCCGCTTTTAGTCCTGCCCATACAGCAGCTTCTGCGCCAATTCGTCCGAAACCCGGGCCGGTGAACGTTTTTCGGCCTGGGCGTGGGCGTAGATGCCGGTCAGACGTTTGCTGATTTGCAGCAAATGCTGATTGATGGTTTCTGGCTGCGCCCCTTGGTGGGTCAATGCCATGTAGATCAGCCCGCCCGAATTGATGACGTAATCGGGCGCATACAAAATGCCTCGACGCTCCAACTGGTCGGCCACTTGCAAGTTGGTCAGCTGATTGTTGGCGCATCCGGCCACAGCAGAGCAGCGCAATTGGGCGACGCTGTGCCAGTTCAACACGCCACCCAACCCGCACGGCGCCAGGATGTCACACGGCGTGCTGAGCAAGGCTTCGCAGGCCACCGGATGAGCGCCCAACTGCTCCATGGCCAAGCGTACTTTGCCGGGGTCGGTGTCGCACACCAGCAGCTCGGCGCCAGCCGCGTGCAGTTGCTCGGCCAGGGCATAGCCGACTTTGCCCAAGCCTTGAATGGCAACGCGCAAGCCTTCGAGATTGTCACTGCCCAGCCGCGATGAGGCGGTGCTGCGGATGCCGGCAAACACGCCCATGGCCGTGTGCGCCGAAGGATCACCGGCGGCGGTGGTACTGGTGACGTGGCGGGTGTATTGGGCGATGCAGTCCATATCGGCAGTGGAGGTGCCGCTGTCGATGGCGGTGATGTAGCGGCCGTCGAGTTGCTCCACGCAGCGACCAAATGCTTCAAACAGCGCTGAACGGCTTTCAACATGAGGCGCGCGCATGATGACCGCTTTTGCCCCACCGACTGCCAGCCCGGCCAGCGCTGCTTTATAGCTCATGTCCTGGGCCAGACGGACCGCATCGCTGACGGCACTTTCGTCGTTGGGGTACGCCAGATAACGGCACCCACCCAACGCTGGCCCCAAGCGACTGCTGTGAATGGCAATCACGGCTTTAAGCCCTGTAACGGGATCAATACTGAGGTGCAGCGACTCCACATGAGCGCTTTGCATGAGAGCAAACATTAACCAGCCCTCGATCGGTGACAGGTAAACGCCAGTATAGGCCGTCGCAAAAAAGGCGTTGAAGTGAGCAGGAATAAGGTTCGAGGATTTGCGGTGGTTGCAGGTATATGGAGAACGCCAGATCTGCCGACGGCTGCGATGGTTTGATTTTCAAGATCAAAAGATCCCAGCCTTCGGCGGCTCCTATAAGGTTTAGCGTCCGTTAGATCGGCGTATCCGGTTGCCGTGCCGGGTGCGCCTGGATAAAGGCCGGGTGCTGTTCGGCCAATGTCGCCACCCTCGCAATACGCGGATAAGCCTCCAGCGACACGTTGAACCGTTGTGCCGCGTACACCTGCGGGATCAGGTACACGTCTGCCAGGCCCGGCTCCGGGCGAAAGCAATAGCCGCTGTCACCGATCATGTGTTCGATGGCCGCCAAACCCTGGCTGATCCACTGCTCGATCCACTGGCTCACCTGCTCTTCGTTCTGCCCCTGTTGGCGCAGTTGGTTGAGCACGCTGACGTTGTGCAACGGGTGGATATCACAGGCCACCAAGGCCGCAACGGCACGTTCGTGAGTGCGGGTGATCAGGTCTTCGGACAGTAATGGCCGCACCGGGTAGCGTTCTTCGAGGTATTCGATGATCGCCGGTGACTGGATCAATACGCTGCCGTCATCGGTGCGCAAGGCCGGTACACGGCCCTGCGGGTTGATCGCCTGGTAGATGGGCTGGCGCTGCTCGCCCTTGAGCAGGTTGATCGGCACGGCCTGGTAATCCAGGCCTTTAAGTGCCAAAGCGATGCGCACCCGGTACGACGAGGTCGAACGGTAGTAAGCAAAGAGTTCCATGGCTCGCTCCTCAGCGTGCAGCGACAACCTTGCCACGGCATTCGCCAAAACCGATTGAGGCAAAACCTTCACGCTTGCAACGGGCGCGGAAGATGATTTCGTCGCCATCTTCAAGGAATTTGCGCACTTCACCCGACGACAATTCCACCGGATGTTTACCGCCTTCGGTGATTTCCAGCAGGCTGCCCAGTTGCGATTGGTCAGGGCCTGACAAGGTGCCCGAACCGAACAAGTCACCCGGCTGCAACTGGCAACCGTTGACGCTGTGGTGAGCCACCAACTGCGCGGCGGTCCAGTACATGTTCAGACTGTTGCTCAAACCCAAACGCTGCGCAGGCAGGTTTTGTTCGCGCATTGATGTGGTCAACAGCAGCACTTCCAGTTCGATGTCCAATGCACCGTGGGCCTGATCGTGGGCATCCAGCAGATACGGCAGCGGCTGCGGATCACCTTGCGGGCGCGCAGGTTGCGCACGGCGGAACGGTTCCAGGGCTTCGGCGGTCACCACCCATGGCGAGATACTGGTGATAAAGCTTTTGGACAGGAACGGCCCCAGCGGCTGATATTCCCACGCCTGAATGTCACGTGCCGACCAGTCGTTGAGCAGGCAGAAACCGGCAATGTGTTCGCTCGCCTCGCCGATCGCGATGGCATCGCCCATGTCGTTGCCCTGGCCGATCCAGATGCCCAACTCCAGTTCATAGTCCAGACGGGCGCAGGGGCCAAACACCGGTTCGGTCTGCCCGGCGGGCAAGGTTTGGCCTTTAGGACGGCGCACGTCGACGCCCGACGGGCGAATGGTCGAGGCACGGCCGTGGTAGCCGATTGGTACGTACTTGTAGTTGGGCAGCAGCGGATTGTCGGGACGGAACAGTTTGCCGACGTTTTTCGCGTGTTCAATGCCCACGTAGAAGTCGGTGTAATCACCGATTTTGGCGGGCAGGTGCAGTTCGCAATCAGCCGCCAGCGGTAGCAGTTTGGCGCCCTGGGCTTCGATCTTGCCGCGCAGGGTGCTGCCTTCGCCCAGCAGTTCCAGCAAGCGTTCACGCAAAGCCACGCGAGCGCTTTTGCCCAAGGCAAAGTAGGCGTTCAAGGCGCCGCCCAACGAGGCTTCTACGGCGACTTTGGCAGGCCCTTCGAACAAACCGGCAGCCAGTGCGGCTTCCAGGTCGAAGATGTGCTCGCCGATCGCAACGCCACTGCGCGGAGCTGAACCTTGAACGCTAAACACGCCCAGCGGCAGGTTTTGTAACGGGAAATCGCTGTGACCATTGGCGGAGGCGATCCAGCTACGGGTTAAGGTGGACTGGGTCATGGTTATCTCCGGTTCGGGGTAAAGGTCGAGGGCAACGAAGCCCAGCAAGCGTCGTAATGGGGTTGCAGTTGCGGGCACTCGAGGGCGAATTGGCTCGGACGCAGCACCTGGCTGGTCTCAAACATAAAGGCCATGGTGTTGTCGATTTTGCTCGGTTGCAGATCGGCCGCAATGGCTTTGCTGCAGGTTTCGGCATCCGGGCCGTGGGCGCTCATGCAACTGTGCAGCGAAGCACCGCCGGGCAAGAAGCCTTCGGCCTTGGCGTCATAGCTGCCCTGGATCAGGCCCATGAACTCGTTCATCAAGTTGCGGTGGAACCACGGCGGCCGGAAGGTGTTCTCTGCCACCATCCAGCGCGGCGGGAAGATCACAAAGTCGAGGTTGGCCAGACCCGGCACGCTGGTCGGCGAGGTCAGCACGGAGAAGATCGACGGATCGGGGTGATCGAAACTGACCGTGCCGATGGTGTTGAAACGGCGCAGGTCATATTTGTACGGCACATTGTTGCCGTGCCACGCGACCACGTTTAGCGGTGAGTGATCCAGCTCGCAACCCCACAGTTCGCCGAGAAACTTTTGCACCAGGGTGACCGGTTGCTGCGAGTCTTCGTAGTGCGCGATCGGGCTCAGGAAGTCACGCGGGTTGGCCAGGCCATTGCTGCCAATCGGCCCCAGATCGGGCAGGCGCAGCGGCGCGCCGTGGTTTTCTGCGATGTAGCCGCGGGCTTGTGCGTCGAGCAGTTCAACGCGGAACTTGAGCCCTCGCGGGATCACGGCAATTTCCAGCGGCTCCAGGTCCAGACGCCCCAACTCAGTGACAATGCGCAAACGGCCCTGCTCCGGCACCAGCAGCAACTCGCCATCAGCATTGAAAAACACACGCTGCATCGAGGTGTTGGCGCGGTAGCTGTAGATGCTGATCCCGGCAGGTTTGTCCGGGCCGGCGTTGGCGACCATGCCGACCAGACCGTCGATAAAATCGGTGGGCTCGGCAGGAATCGGCAGCGGGTTCCAGCGCAGGCGGTTAGGCGTCACCGGCCCCAACGGACCACCGGCCAATTGGCGCTCAAGCTTGGTAAAGGCCGGGTGATTGGCGGACGGCTTGATCCGGTACATCCAGGTGCGCCGCGACTCGCTACGAGCCATGGTGAATGCTGTGCCAGAGAGCAATTCGGCGTACAGACCATAGGGGACTTTTTGCGGAGAGTTCTGCCCGACGGGCAACGCGCCCGGCAATGCTTCACTGCTGAATTCGTTGCCAAACCCGGATTGATACGCGAGGTCAGACAAAGACGAGTCGAGGTTCATGGAGCCTCCAGAGTGGAGAAAACAGTGGACTCACTCAACGCTGAACCGCGTGTGTGTCACTGCGTTATTTTTATCGTAATCGAATTACGCATAACGTAATTTGATTGGCAGTAAGCGTCAAGCTATAAAGACGCCCATTCATCCCGAGACCCGCGCCCCCATGCAAAAGCCTCCAAGCACCGCTGACAGCACCGGCAAACAGAAAGTGCGCTCTGCTGAAGTCGGCACCGACATTCTCAAGGCCTTGGCCGAGCTGTCGCCATCGACCTCGTTATCGCGTCTGGCCGAGCACGTGCAGATGCCGGCGAGCAAGGTCCATCGCTACTTGCAGGCGCTGATTGCCAGCGGGTTTGCCGAGCAAAATACCGCCACCAACCATTACGCCCTGGGCCGCGAAGCATTGCGCGTGGGGTTGGCCGCGCTCAACAGCATGGACGTGCTCAAAGTTGCCGCCCTGCCGATGGCTGAGCTGCGTGATGACTTGAACGAAACCTGCTTTCTGGCCGTGTGGGGCAATCAGGGCGCGACCGTGGTGCACATCGAAGCCGCCGTTCGTGCGGTCACGGTGGTGACCAAGCTGGGTTCGGTGCTGCCGCTGCTCAGTTCATCCACAGGGCTGGTGTTCAACGCCTTTTTGCCTGACCGCGAAACCGCCGAATTGCGCGGGCTGGAACTTGCCACCGACCATGTGCACCCGCTGCAACCTGCCCAGGCCTATACCGCGATCAGCGAGCAGATCCGCACCCGTGGTCTGCATTTTGTGCACGGCCTGTTGATGCCTGGCGTCGATGCGCTGTCGGCGCCGGTGTTTGAAGCGACCGGCAAAGTGGCGGGCGTGCTGACCGTGGTCGGCCCTACCTCTCTGTTCCATGCCGATGAACATGGCCCAGCGGCGCAGCGTTTACTGGCAGCGGCCCACGCCGTCAGTTGGCGCATGGGCTACCAGCCCGATTGATCACGTTGCGTGTTGCACACACAAAAGGCGTCGCACAATGAAGCCCAGTAAAACAACCTTGTTCGACCTTTATGCTGTGTTGGCCATCAGCACCCACAGAAGCTTTCGCAAAGCGGCCGATGAGCTTGAGATTTCTGCGTCTGCGTTAAGCCACGCGATTACCAACCTGGAAGCGCGGATGGGCACACGGCTGTTTAACCGCACCACTCGCTCTGTGTCGCTGTCGGAGGCTGGCAGGTTGTTTGTTGAGCGCATCAGCCCGGCGATTGAAGAAATCCAGCTCGCGGAAGAAGGACTGAACGCCTTTCGGCAATCGCCTCAGGGAACGCTGCGCATCAGCGCTTCAGAGACGGCGGCGCGGATTGTGATGTACCCGGCGTTTACCGCGTTTTTGCAGCGTTTTCCAGACATGCAGGTCGAAATTGTCGTGCAAGAAGGCTTGGTTGATATTGTTGCGGACAACCTGGACGCAGGCATCCGCCTGCGCGATCAGGTGCCAAAAGACATGATCGCCGTGGCCTTGGGCCCGGAAGTGTTTCGCCCGCTGGTGGTCGCCTCCCCTGACTATCTGGCGCGTCACGGCACGCCCGAATCCCCCGAGCAATTGAGCCAGCACAACTGCCTGGCCTATCGCTTTTCCAACGGGCAGATCTACCACTGGGAATTTGTGCGCGGTGACGTACGCAGCGTGGTCAAGCCACAAGGCAATTTCATCGTTAATGCCCAGACGCTGATCGTCGAAGCCGCGAAACAGGGTGCGGGCATCGCCTACGTCGACGACTCCAGTATCCGGGCTGATATCGCTCGGGGTGAATTGGTCCCCTTGCTGCTCGACTGGTGCGAGCCCTTCCCCGGTCTGGCGCTTTACTACCCGGGGCACCGGCTTGTGCCGTCCGGGCTGCGGGCGCTGATAGACAGTTTGCGCAGTGATCGCCCACTTAAAAACTGAGCTTGCTCGCGAACCTTTAAACGATCAAAAGATCGCGAGGCAAGCTCGCTCCTACAGGGTTTATCAGCGTGACGGCTTGAACTGCATCAGTTGGCCCCCGGAAACTGCGCCCGCATAAAGCGTTCGTAGGCTTGATCATCCAGTTCCCGGCGCGCTTTAACCAAATGTTCGACGCCATACGGCGCGCAATAACGCAGCCGGTCTGTGCCGTCGGTGACGGCGGCATAAATGTCTTTGGCTACCTGCTCGGGTGTGGCCACGCCTTCGGCCAGCTTGGTCATCGCCTCTTGGGTGCTGGCCAGAAATGCGTCGTAAGCGGGTACGTTGCCACTGCCGTTGCTTTCACGCGCGGAGCGCTCATGGAACGGCGTCATAATGCCGCCCGGCTCGAACAGTTTGACGACGATATGCTGCGAGGCCAGTTCATAGGCAATCGACTCGGTAAAGCCTTCAAGGGCGAACTTGGTCGAGATGTACACCGCGCTGTTGGGCAGGCCGAAAATACCGCCACAGGAACCGACGTTCAAAATCATCCCGCCGCCCTGCTGGCGGAGTATCGGAATGACGCGCTGGATCACATTGATAACGCCGAAAACATTCACATCATAATTTTTGCGAATCTTTTCGATGGGCATCCCCTCAATCACACCGTACTGGCCGTAACCTGCGTTGTTGATGACCACGTCAATTCGGCCAAATCGTTCCAGTGCCACGGTCAGCGCGCTATCGATGCTGGCGGTGTCTTCGACATCCAGCCGTACAACCATCAGGTTCGCAATACCGTCCAGCCCATGGGCGGCATCGGGATTACGCACGGTGGCGACTACATTGAAACCGTGTTCGGCAAAGTACCGGGCCGTCGCAGCCCCGACGCCGCTGGAGCTTCCGGTGATCAGCATGGTTTTTTTCATGGGGTTCCCCTTTCAGAAGTGCAACCAGTCTGAGCGGGAAATGGCGTCGGTTTAAGACCGAAATCAGGGATGCCTTAGTGAGCCACTTGCATCAATCGCAACATTGCGCGTGCCGTGGCAAGCCGCGACGCAGAGCACTGCAGGCCTGGCTGACTGTTGCCTAATTTGTAACAGAGCTTGTCGTAAACCGGCCTTACTCCCAGGCCGGCGAGCCCTTATTCTTGTCGCACTTACCGGGCACACCCGCCCGCCAGAGCATTGAGTCACAGTGATTCTGCTCTCACTGTTTACCCTGACGTTGATTTGCTGCTCCTTGATGAACGTCTTCTTTGGCCGCTGTTTTACAGCGGCCTTTTTTATGCCCGAGATTTAAGCCCTGATGCGGGATTTAAATCATCAGCATCAACAAGGGCGCGGCCAGCAGGTTGAGGATCCCGGTGAGGACCATGACCAAACCGGCCACCGAGCCTTCTTCGCTGCCCACTTCACGGGCACGGCTAACGCCCGCACCGTGAGCACCGACCGCAAACAGTGCACCGCGCGCCAGGCTGCTGCGCAACGGCAACCATTTGAGCAGGATGCCGCCCATCATGGCGCCAAACACGCCCGTGAACATCACGAACACGGCGGTGAGTTCCGGCACGCCGCCCAGGCTTTGCGCAACGGGCATGGCGAACGGCGTGGTAATGGAGCGCGGCACCAGCGACAAGGTCAGTGATGTGTCGAGTGCCAGCACTTTGGCCAGCCAGTACGAGCTGCCAATCGAGGCGATACTGCCCGCCAACATGCCGAGCAACAACGCCAGCCAATGCCGCGCCAGCAGCTTGCGTTGCTGCCAAATGGGTACGGCGAACGCGACGGTCACCGGACCGAGCACCAGCATCAGCCAATGGGTATCACGGGAATATTCGGCGTAGGCGGTGTGTAGCGGCGCGGCCACTGCCAGCAACAAGGCAGGCACCAGTATCAGCGGCGACAACAGGTAGCGCCCGGTGCGCCGGTACAACCAGCGGCTCAAGCCATAGGTCCCCAGCGTGAGCACCAGCCAGAACATCGGCATCAGTTCAGCCCTCATGGCGCAGCTTCCAGCGGCACACGGCTTCTACGGTAAAGGCCGTGACGATCATCACCAGCAGGGTGCTCACGCCAATCACCAACAAAATGCGCCAGCCCTCGTCACGCACCAAAGCGCCGTGATCGAGCAGGCTCATCAAGGCGGGAATAAAGAACAACAGCATTTCGGCCATCAATACACCGGCGCCCAGTTGTAAGGTGGCAGGCTTGACCCAGCCCAGGGCGAAGGCCAGCAGTAACAGGATCATGCCCATCACCCCGCCGGGGATCGGCACCTGCAACCACACGGCGATCTGACAGCCGACAAAATAGATGGCCAGCAATACGGCGATTTCACTGATCAGCCGACCCATGCGTTTTACATCGAAGCGTTTCATAGTGGTTCCAGTGCAGACAGGCGTTCAGTTTAAAGATGCACCTTCCATACCTAAAACGAATTGTTAGACTGGCCTGCATTCCAATCTGGAATCACACCATGGAATTCAAACAACTGCGTACCTTCGTTGAGGTGGTACGCCACGGCGGCTTTACCCAGGCTGCCCAGCACCTGCACATCAGCCAATCGGCGGTGAGCAAACAAGTTGCGCAGCTGGAGCACAGCCTCAGCACGACGCTGTTTGACCGGTTCGGATCGCACGTGCGCCTCACGGCAGCCGGACAGGTGGTGCTGCAACGCGCCGAAGGCATGCTGCGGTTGCACAAAGAGTTATTGAGTGAGCTTGATGATTTGAGCCACCTGGAACGCGGCGAGTTAAAACTGGGCCTGCCGCTGTTGGGCGGTAATGCGCTGTTTGCCAACCTGTTTGCCGAGTACCGGCGTCGCTACCCGAATATTCAGGTGCAACTGCTCGAAGGCGGCAGTTTGAATATTGAACAGGCGGTGTTGAGCGGCGAACTGGAGTTGGGCGGCAGCCTGACGCCCAAAAACAATCAGGCGTTTTCCTGGCAGCCCTTTTGCGACTAGCCGCTGGACGCCTTGCTGCCGGCCAATCATCCGCTGGCAGAAGGCGGCAGCGTGCGCCTGGAGCAATTGGCCGAGACACCGTTTTTGCTCTATCAACGCAGCTTTGTGCTTAACGACCGCGTGGTCCAGGCCTGCCAGCAAATGGGCTTTACCCCCAAGGAAGGCGGGCGCAGCGGCCAGTCGGACTTTTTGGTGGCGCTGGTGGCGGCAGGCCAGGGCGTGGCCTTGTTGCCCAGCGTGGTCGCACGCGAACTGGTACGCCCCGACGTCATACGTTTAAAGCTGATTGCCCCCGACACCCTGCGCTGGGACATCGCCTTTATCTGGCGCGAAGGTGCGTACTTGTCACGCGCAGCTCAAGCCTGGCTGGAGCTGCTGCGTGAGCGGTCGATTACTGGGTCAGTGCTTTGATGAATTCTTCTACCCACGGCTCGGAGTCGGCTTCAGGGGTAACGGTTTCGCTGGAATCCAGGCGCAGCATCGGCTGGACTTCACGCAGGCCCAACTCGGCAAACAGTTCTGTCAGCAGTTGGCCACCGCCGCAGTAGGTATCGCCGTAGCTGGAGTCGCCCAACGCAATCACGGCACCCGGCAGACCGCGCCAGGCGGCGGGCAGCAGGTCACGGATCTCGCTGTACAACGGGTTCAGGTTATCAGGCAGCTCGCCCATGCCGGTGGTTGAGGTCACCGCCAAAAAAGCGTCCGGAGCAAAGGCCTGAATTTCGGCCAGCTTGGCGCGCGGGTTAAACAACACCTCAAAACCGGCATCGGTCAGCAGTTGTTTGGCGTTGCGGGCGACTTCTTCTGCGGTGCCGTACACCGAGCCTGAAAGGATGGCGACTTTCATCAATCTGATCCTGTAACTGACTAAAAGGCAGGGATACTAACAGGTGATGCCGTGCTTTCGGTGATAGCACGTAGACAGCTTGTCGCGATGTCCTAAAATGGCTCGAACTTAACTGACTTTTGGAGTGCTGCACCATGATCAACGCCCGTTTACTGCAGCGCATGGTAGACGCGTCCCAGGACGGAATTGTGGTGGCCGAGCAGGAAGGTGAAGACAACATCCTTATCTACGTCAATAAAGCGTTTGAGGCACTGACGGGCTACAGCAGCGACGACATCCTGTATCAGGACTGCCGCTTTTTACAGTCAGGCGACCGTGATCAAATTGGTTTGCACTTGATCCGCGAGGCCATCGCCAGCGGAGAGCCGACACGTCAGGTGCTGCGTAATTACCGCAAGGACGGTTCGTATTTCTGGAACGAATTGTCGATCACGCCGGTGTTCAACGACGCTGATCAACTGACCTACTTTATTGGAGTGCAAAAGGATGTCACCCAACAGGTAAAGGCTCAGCAAAAAGCCGCTCAACTGGAGATCGAGTTGGCGGCAGTAAAAGCTGAACTGGAGGCGCTCAAAGCGGCCAACGGTGTTAGCGCGCCGCCGCTTGCTTAAGCTCAGCGTCCAGGCGCTGGTTCATCAAAGCGGTCTCGCTGCCCAGACAGGCAATCGATGAGCCAGCCAGCGCGTCTTGTGCCACATTGGCGGCCTCACCGGCCAGCGCCACTGAACAGTCCAGCGATTGCGCAAGGCGTACCAAGCGGCGCTGATGGGCCGCGCCCACTACCTGCCGGGCGAACAGCACGACCGCACGAGGCTGAACCTGCTCACAAATCAGCGACAGCTCATCCAGCGGCTGACCAACGGCCAATACCCTGATCAGCCGGTCATTGCGGCTCAACAGCAAACCGGCCACCAGCAGTTCCAGCTCAGTGCACAACTCGGGCAGCCCCACCAGCAGCACGCAATCTTGGGCGTCCATGGGTTGCAGGTGCAGGCGCTGCTGAACGCGGCCGCGCAAAAAGCGATCAAGCAGCAACCACTCGCTGGTGCGGCCAAACTCATCTTGCGCCTTGAGCAGTTGCTCCCAGAGCGGCATCAAGATGCTTTTGAACACGACTTCCAGCGGGTAACTGGAGAAAATCTGCCCGTACAGGCGATCCAGTTCAGCTTCGTTAAAGGCGCTGAGCGCAGCTTGAACACGCGCTTGCCACTGTTGGTATTCGTCAGCCAAAGCCTCTTTCGGCACGCTGACAGAGGCGGTCGGGCGTGCCAGCAATTCGGCCACTTTGCTGACCGCAACGCCGCGCTCAAGCCAGCCCATAACCTGACGCACTGCCTCAATATCGCTCATTGTGTACAAGCGATGCCCTGTTTCGGTGCGTGTCGGCTGGATCAAACCGTAGCGCCGCTCCCACGCACGCAAGGTCACCGGGTTAATGCCGGTGAGCCGGGCGACTTCTCTGATCGGGTACAGGCCCGGCAGTTCTGGCTGACCTGCCGCGAGCGCAACAGGCTCAAGTTCAGTGATCACGGGCATGGTTAAGGCCTGTTACAAGAGTGAATTGAGGGATTCTACGCTTCATCTCCCTCGCTGTGGCGATCCCGTTCATCGCGTTCGGGAACAATCCTTGCTTGTTTTTCCAGACACAGCCCACCACCCCGGCGCTGTGTTTTGTGGTTGCCCTACCCGGGCAGCATCAGCCTCATGGAGATACACAATGTCTACCTCCCCTGTCACCTTGATGGTCGCGCGCCGTGTCGCGAAAGGCCGTTACCAGGAACTGATCGCCTGGCTGCACGAAGGCGAACAGTTAGCCACCGACTTTCCCGGTTACTTGGGTTCGGGCGTGCTGGCACCGCCCCCGGGCGACGATGAATTCCAGATCATTTTCCGCTTTGCCGACGAAGCCACCCTGCACGCGTGGGAACACTCGGTGTCGCGCAAAGCCTGGTTGCAGCGCGGCAGCCACCTGTTTGCCAACCCTTCAGAACATCGCGTCAGCGGCATCGATGGCTGGTTTGGCGCCGCCGGGCAACGCCCACCGCGCTGGAAACAGGCCGTGGCCATCTGGCTGGCGTTCTTTCCGGTGTCGTTGTTGTTCAACTTTGCACTGGGCCCATTGCTGGGCGAGTTGAGTTTGTTGCCACGGGTGTTTGTCAGCACCTTGGCCCTGACGCCGCTAATGGTGTATCTGTTTATTCCGCTTTCGACCCATTTGCTCGCAGGCTGGCTGCACAGCACGCCCAACAAGCCCTTGCGCACAAACTCCCTCGCGCAACGCAGTTAAACGATCGCCCCGGGCTTGGCAGTCAGGTCGCGGACGCTGGTATAGTTTTGCCATTGCGCCGCGACTGTTTCCGGCTATTTCGCATCGAGCCCGTCATGCCCACGTCTTCTGCCCCGATCCTGATCACTGGTGCTGGCCAGCGCATTGGTTTGCACTGTGCCCGGCAACTGCTGGCTGACGGTTATCCCGTCATCATCAGCTATCGCAGCGAAAAGCCCGGCGTGCAGGCGTTACGCGAGCTGGGCGCGACTACGTTGTATGCCGACTTTTCCAGTGAAGGCGGCATTCTCGACTTTATCGAGCGGCTTAAAGCCCACACCGACACGTTGCGGGCTATCGTCCATAACGCCTCAGCGTGGCTGGCAGAGACGCCTGGCACTGAAACCAGCGCTTTTACCCAGATGTTCAGCGTGCACATGCTCGCCCCGTATCTGATTAACCTGCATTGCAGCGAATTGTTGTTGCGCTCAAGCCCGGCCGACATCGTGCATATCAGCGATGACGTGACCCGCAAAGGCAGTAGCAAGCACATAGCCTATTGCGCCACCAAAGCCGGGCTCGACAGCCTCACGCTGTCATTCGCGGCTAAACTGGCGCCCCATATCAAAGTAAACGGCATCGCTCCGGCCTTGCTGATGTTCAACCCAGACGACGACGCGGCGTACCGCACCAACGCCCTGGCCAAGTCAGCCCTGGGCATTGAGCCCGGCGCCGGGGTGATTTACCAAAGCCTGCGCTACCTGCTGGATAACCCGTACGTGACCGGCACCACCTTGACCGTCAACGGCGGACGACACGTTAAGTAAGACGTCCGCGAGGAAGCATTTTCATGAGCACATCATTGCCTGAGCATTACCGCGAAATCCTGGTCGGCCTCGGTGAAAACCCTGAGCGCGAAGGCCTGCTCGACACCCCGAAACGCGCCGCCAAGGCCATGCAGTATCTGTGTCACGGCTATGCCCAGAGCGTGGAAGATATCGTCAACGGCGCCCTGTTTGCCTCAGAAAGCGATGAAATGGTAATCGTCGCTGACATCGAGCTTTACTCGTTGTGCGAGCACCACCTGCTGCCGTTTATTGGCAAGGCCCACGTGGCCTACATTCCGACCGGCAAAGTATTGGGGCTGTCGAAGGTCGCCCGCATCGTCGACATGTTTGCCCGTCGCCTGCAGATCCAGGAAAACCTCACCCGCGAAATCGCCGACGCCATTCAGAACATTACCCAGGCGGCGGGCGTTGCCGTGGTGATCGAAGCCAAGCACATGTGCATGATGATGCGCGGTGTAGAAAAACAGAATTCGACCATGAACACCTCGGTCATGCTTGGCGCGTTCCGCGAGTCGAGCAGCACCCGCATGGAGTTCCTGCAATTGATTGGACGGAGCAAGTCGTAATGCCACAACTTCAGCCAGGAACGGCCCGCATCCGTGTCAAAGACCTGCGTCTGCGCACCTTTATCGGGATTAATGAAGACGAGATCCTCAACAAGCAGGATGTGTTGATCAACCTCACCATCCTGTATGCCGCGCAAGAAGCGGTACGGGATAACGACATCGATCACGCCCTGAATTACCGGACCATCACCAAGGCGGTGATTCAGCACGTCGAAGAGAACCGCTTCGCCCTGCTTGAGCGCCTGACCCAAGAACTGCTCGACCTGGTGATGAGCAACACCGCCGTGCAGTACGCCGAAGTCGAGGTCGACAAGCCCCACGCCCTGCGCTTTGCTGAATCGGTGTCGATTACGCTAGCGGCTTGCCGCTAAGCTACAGCCCACTGAACCCAGGTAAATTTTATGACGCCCCAAGAACAACTTGAACTTGAAGCTGCCGCCTTTCGCCGCCTTGTCGCGCATCTGGACAGCCGCAAAGACGTACAAAATATTGACCTGATGAACCTCTCGGGTTTTTGCCGTAACTGCCTGTCCAAGTGGTACAAGGCCGCGGCAGATGAGCGCCAGATCGAGGTCAGCCTCGATGACGCCCGTGAAGTGGTCTACGGCATGCCGTACGCCGAATGGAAAAACCTTTACCAGAAAGAAGCCAGCGCCGAACAAGTAGCGGCGTTCGCCAAAGGAAAACACGAATGACTGATTTGAACACCCTGCGCGCCAGCCTAAACAGCGGCGAACACGTATTTGCCGACACGCTTGCGTTTGTCGCCGCGCAGTACGATTACCAGCCGCAGGCTTTCAACAACGGCGGCGTCGAGAACGCGGCCGGGCAAAACGAAGGCTCGTGCAAGACCTTGGGCCTGGCCCTGCTCGAAGGGTTCAGCGATCAAGAAGCGCTGCTGGCGTTCGGCGAGCATTACCGCTCGGTACTGGCGACGCCAGAAGGCACCGACCACGGCAACATCCGCGCGCTGATCAGCCACGGCCTGGCCGGGGTTACATTCCAGACCCAGCCGCTGACGCGCAAGGCTTAAGCACGTCATCCGGTGTAGGAGCGAGCTTGCTCGCGATCTTTTGATCTTTTAAAAGATCGCGAGCAAGCTCGCTCCTACAAGGGATTTGTGTTGCCCACAAAAAAACCGGCCGAAGCCGGTTTTTTAGGCGCTACGGATTACTTGAACTCAGCGTTCTGCAGGCCGTCCAGGTAACGCTCGGTATCCAGTGCTGCCATGCAGCCGGCACCGGCCGAGGTGATGGCTTGACGGTAAACGTGGTCAGCCACGTCGCCCGCCGCAAACACGCCTTCGATGCTGGTCGCAGTGGCGTTGCCTTCACGGCCGCCCTTGACCACCATGTAGCCGTCTTTGAGTTCCAGTTGACCTTCGAACAGCGAGGTGTTCGGGGTGTGGCCGATGGCGATGAACACGCCGTCTACTTTGATTTCGTCAAAGCTGCCGTCGTTGTTTTTCAGGCGGGCACCGGTCACGCCCATGTTGTCACCCAGCACTTCGTCCAGGGTGGCGTTCAATTTGAACTCGATCTTGCCTTCAGCCACGCGGGCGTTCAGCTTGTCGATCAGGATTTTCTCGGCGCGGAAGGTTTCGCGGCGGTGAACCAGGGTCACTTTGCTCGCGATGTTGGCCAGGTACAGGGCTTCTTCAACTGCCGTGTTACCGCCACCCACGACTGCCACCGGCTTGTTGCGATAGAAGAAACCGTCGCAGGTTGCACAGGCCGACACGCCCTTGCCCATAAAGGCTTCTTCAGACGGCAGGCCCAGGTAACGGGCGCTGGCGCCGGTGGCGATGATCAGCGCGTCGCAGGTGTAAGTGCCGCTGTCGCCGGTCAGGCTGAACGGTTTGTTTTTCAGATCAACGGCGTTGATGTGATCAAACACGATCTCTGTTTCAAAACGCTCGGCGTGCTCACGCATGCGCTCCATGAGGACCGGGCCGGTCAGGCCGTGTACATCGCCCGGCCAGTTGTCGACTTCGGTAGTGGTGGTCAGTTGACCGCCCGCCTGCATGCCCGTGATCAGCAGTGGTTTGAGGTTAGCCCGGGCAGCGTAAACAGCGGCGCTGTAACCGGCAGGGCCAGAACCCAGAATAATCACACGCGAATGACGTACTTCAGACATGACTCACTCCTATGGCCGCCCGTGTAGAAATAAGGGCGGAACGCCGCTTTACCGGCTGGAATAAAAAGAAACCGCTCACCTGCTCAGGCCAGGTCTGTCACCCGCAGGTCCTGAAAAATGTAGGTGCAGCGTATATAGGCCGCTGAGAGTAAGGAAATACGCATTAACAATCCAGCTCATAGCAGTCCTCTATGTGCTCAAATTCATCATTGGACGTCTTTGTTACAGTTATTGTCGAATCCGCCTCCAGGCTTTCGCCCCGCGCGCAAAGCCGTTAAGGTCGGCCGATTTTCCATTGCCCGGAGCCCACTATGCCCGCCCCTGTTCTATCTGGCCCGCAGTACCTGCGTGAAGGCCTGAAGCTGGTCCTGAGCCCAGGCCTGCGTTTATTTGTGCTGTTGCCGCTGCTGATCAACCTGGTGCTGTTTGTCGGGCTGATTTACTTCGCCGGGCATCAGTTCAGCCTGTGGGTCGACACGCTGATGCCGACGCTGCCCAGCTGGCTGAGCTTTCTCAACTACGTGTTATGGCCGCTGTTTGTGGTGTTGCTCATTTTGATGGTGTTTTTCACCTTCACCATGTTCGCCAACATCATCGCCGCGCCTTTTAACGGGTTTCTCTCGGAGAAGGTCGAAGCCGTGGTGCGCGGGGTCGATAACTCGCCGCCGTTCAGTTGGAGCGAACTGATCGCCATGGTGCCCCGCACACTGGCCCGTGAAATGCGCAAGCTGGGCTACTTTCTGCCCCGCGCGATTGCCTTGCTGATTTTGTCGTTTGTGCCCGTGGTCAACCTGATCGCCGCGCCGTTGTGGCTGATATTCGGGGTCTGGATGATGGCCATCCAGTACATCGACTACCCGGCCGACAACCACAAACTGGGCTGGAACGAGATGCTCGCCTGGCTGCGCCAGAAACGCTGGCAGAGCCTGAGCTTTGGCGGGGTGGTGTATCTGGTACTGCTGGTGCCCGTGGTCAACCTGCTGATGATGCCTGCCGCCGTGGCCGGGGCAACGCTGTTTTGGGTACGTGAGCGGGGCGAAGAAGCCCTGGCCGTGAAAAAGCCATGAAGGGATAAAAAACACGGCTCTCAGCGCTGCATTAAAAACGCTGAGAGCCTTATTGCACCTAAGCTGTCTCCACGCTGTCTACGGTTCAGTCGCCATAAATTCATCATTTGGCTGACACGTAGCCGACACAGATCACGTTGAGACTGGTGCCATGACAACTGCCCTGCATATTTCCCTGATCACCGAAACGTTTCCACCAGAAATAAACGGCGTGGCCAACACCCTTGGGCGTTTGTTTGATGGCCTGCGCGCTCGCGATCACCATGTGGAGCTGGTACGCCCTCGCCAGACCTGCGATGGCAATCAACGCAGTAACGATCAGGTGATGCTGTGCCGGGGCTGGTCTATCCCCGGTTATCCGGGACTGCAGTGGGGCATCGCCTCCACCCGGCGCTTGATGAAGCGCTGGCAAGTACAACGCCCGGACGTGGTGTACATCGCCACCGAAGGCCCGCTGGGATTGTGTGCGCTGCGCGTGGCACGCCGACTCGGTATTGCAGTGGTCAGCGGTTTTCATACCAACTTCCAGCATTACTCCAGCATTTACGGCCTCGGGGTATTTACCCGGCTGCTGACCCAATATTTGCGCTGGTTCCATAACCGCTCGGCGTTGACTCTGGTGCCCAGCGCCAGCCAGCGGCTCGAACTGCAGCGTCGGCACTTTGATCGCCTGGAGCTGCTGGAGCGCGGGGTCGACAGCCGACTGTTCAGCCCGGCGAAACGCCAAAGCGCCTTGCGCCAGAGTTGGGGATTGGGCGAAGACGATATTGCCCTGCTGCATGTCGGTCGCCTGGCACCCGAGAAGAATCTGGGTGCACTCAAGCACTGCCTGGAAGCCTTGCAGGAGCGCTTCCCGCGGCGCCGCTTCAAGCTGATCATCGTCGGTGACGGGCCCAAACGGGCCGCACTGGAAGCCTCGCTGCCGGATGCGTTTTTTTGTGGCGCTCAATCCGGTGAAGACCTGGCCCGCCACTATGCCTGTGGCGACGTGTTTTTGTTCCCGAGCCTGACCGAAACGTTCGGCAATGTGGTGCTAGAAGCCTTGGCTTCGGGGCTGGGCGTTGTGGCTTATGACGCCGCCGCGGCGGGCCAGCATATTCGTCATGGCTACAACGGCGTGCTGGCCATGCCAGGGGATGAATATGCCTGGATCGATGCTGCCGCCTGGCTCCTTGAAGAGCCGGAAACCCTGCGCACCGTGCGTCTCAATGCGCGCCACCATGCCTGTCGCCAGGGCTGGCCGCAAATTATCGAACAGTTCGAAAACCAGTTGCAGCGCGCCTGCCAAAGCCAGACAGGTCCGTTTCCGCTATCTGAATAAACGCGCCCTGACCTGTGCCGCGCGATCGTGAATCAACAATCATGCAGAGCGCTGATGACATAACTTAGAGGCGCAAAAAAAGGCGCCAACAGGCGCCTTTCTTTACTCGCTCACAGGTGAGCGAAGTAGCCGGTATCAGTGCTGATGACCGCCTTCACCGTGCACGTGGCCGTGAGCAACTTCTTCTTCGCTCGCGTCACGTACAGCAACAACCTTTACCTTGAAGTTCAGGCGCTGACCCGCCAACGGGTGGTTGCCATCAACGGTTACGTCGTCGCCGTCCAGATCACGGATGGTCACGATTTGCATTTGGCCGTCCGGCGCGGAAGCGTGGAACTGCATGCCGACTTCCAGTTGGTCAACGCCTTCGAACATGCTGCTGCTCAGGGTGCTGACCAGTTCAGCGGAGTATTCGCCGTAAGCGTCTTCTGGCTCAACGGAAACGTCCAGCTCATCACCGACGTTTTTGCCTTCAAGGGCTTTTTCCAGACCTGGAATGATGTTGCCCGCGCCTTGCAGGTAAACCAGCGGAGCGCCGCCAGCAGAACTGTCAATGACATCACCAGCGTCGTTGGTCAGGGTATATTCGATGGAGACTGCCTTGTTGGCGGCGATCGTCATGGGGCGAGACCTTTTGCAAAATAATAATGAGTTCGCAAGTTTAACCAAGCATTCGCACGAAAGCGAACACAACCAAGACCAACGGATAACTTTGAAAACCTCAACAATCATTGGCTGGCGCCAAGATGAAGAGCAGCACTGGGTTGCTGTGCTCTCCTGTGGCCACACCCAGCATCAGCGCCATCAACCGCCCTGGCAGTCACGCCCCTGGGTGCTGGACCCTGAGCAGCGGGCAAAAAAAATAGGCCAGCCCTTTCGTTGTGGCTGGTGTGCTCAGGAGGCTGATAGCGTTAACCTTGGCAATTGATTCCAGCACATGGCTCGTTTATCGAGTGTTGCTCTTGCACTGCTACGTCAGGAAGCTCGCATGCAAACTTTCTTTATCGCCCCCACTGATTTTGGTGTGGGCCTGACCTCAATCAGCCTCGGCCTGGTCCGTACTCTGGAGCGTGCAGGCTTGAAAGTCGGCTTTTTCAAGCCCATTGCCCAGCCGCACCCCGGCGACACCGGGCCTGAACGCTCGACCGAACTGGTGGCGCGTACCCACGGCCTCAAGCCGCCTCAGCCCTTGGGCCTGGCCCACGTTGAGCGCATGCTCGGTGACGGCCAGCTTGATGAGCTGCTCGAAGAGATCATCAGCCTTTATCAGCAAGCCGCCGTTGGCAAAGACGTGTTGATCGTTGAAGGCATGGTGCCCACGCGCACCGCCAGTTACGCGGCGCGCGTCAATTTGCACCTGGCCAAGAGCCTGGATGCCGAAGTGATTCTGGTGTCGGCCCCGGAAAACGAAGTACTCACCGAACTCTCCGGCCGGGTTGAGCTGCAAGCGCAGCTGTTCGGCGGGCCGAAAGATCCGAAAGTGCTCGGCGTGATCCTTAACAAAGTGAAAACCGACGAAAGCATGGAAGTGTTTTCAGCGCGCCTCAAAGAGCACTCACCGTTACTGCGGACCGGCGACTTCAAGCTATTGGGCTGCATTCCGTACCAGCCCGAACTCAATGCTCCGCGCACCCGTGACGTGGCCGAGTTGCTCGGCGCTCAGGTGCTGAATGCGGGCGATTATGAAACCCGGCGCATGTCCAAAATCATCCTCTGCGCCCGCACCGTGCTGAACACGCTGCAACTGCTCAAACCCGGCGTGTTGGTGGTAACCCCCGGTGACCGCGATGACATCATCCTGGCCGTCAGCCTGGCCGCCATGAACGGCGTACCACTGGCAGGTCTGCTGCTGACCAGCGACACCAAACCCGACCCGCGCCTGATGGAACTGTGCCGTGGAGCCTTGCAAGCCGGGCTGCCCGTGCTGTCAGTGAGCACCGGCTCGTACGACACCGCCAACCAGCTCAATCAGCTCAACAAAGAAATCCCGATCGATGACCGCGAACGCGCAGAAATCATCACGGATTTTGTCGCCAGCCACCTCGACGCGCACTGGCTGCACCAGCGTTGCGGCACGCCACGGGAGATGCGCCTCACGCCTGCGGTGTTCCGCTATCAATTGATCCAGCGCGCCCAACACGCCAACAAGCGGATCGTCTTGCCCGAAGGCAGCGAGCCCTTGACCGTGCAGGCAGCCGCCATTTGCCAGGCCCGCGGTATCGCCCGTTGCGTGCTGCTGGCCAAGCCTGAAGAGGTTCACGCCGTGGCCAAGGCCCATGGGTTTGAACTGCCGCCGGGGCTGGAGATTCTCGACCCGGATGTGATTCGTGGCCGTTATGTCGAACCGATGGTGGCCCTGCGCAAAACCAAAAGCATCAATGCGCCGATGGCCGAGCAGCAACTGGAAGACCCGGTGGTGATCGGCACCATGATGCTCGCACTGGACGAGGTCGACGGGCTGGTTTCCGGGGTCATCCACTCCACTGCCAACACCATCCGCCCTGCCCTGCAACTGATCAAAACAGCGCCGGGCTGCACCTTGGTGTCGTCGGTGTTCTTCATGTTGTTCCCGGAACAGGTGCTGGTGTACGGCGACTGCGTGATGAATCCGCACCCGTCGGCCACTGAGCTGGCAGAAATTGCCCTGCAAAGCGCTGACTCTGCCGCAGCGTTCGGCATCACCCCGCGCGTGGCCATGATCAGCTACTCCAGCGGCGACTCGGCCAGCGGTGAAGAAGTCGAAAAAGTCCGTGAAGCGACCCTCCTCGCCCATGAAGCCCAGCGCGCACTGCTCATCGACGGCCCGTTGCAATACGACGCTGCGGCCAACGAAACAGTGGCCCGCCAACTGGCGCCCAACAGCCAGGTGGCCGGCCGTGCGACGGTGTTTGTCTTCCCCGACCTGAACACCGGCAACACCACGCACAAGGCCGTGCAGCGCAGCGCTGATTGCGTGAGTTTGGGCCCGATGCTGCAAGGCCTGCGCAAACCGGTGAACGACCTGCCCCGTGGTGCGCAAGTGGACGACATCGTGTACACCATCGCCCTGACGGCGATTCAAGCCGCCAACCGACCTATGGATGTGTAAATGCTGGATTTCCTGCCTGCGCCGTTACGCGGCGTCATTGCTTCATTGTTCTTGGCGATCAACACCATCGTGTGTTGCACGCCGTTGTTTGTGGTTGCGATCTTTAAGCTGTGCCTGCCGTTCAAGCCCGCGCAACGGGTGACCGACGAGTTGATGCGGCACATTCACCAAGCCTGGGTCGGCAACAACAAACGCTGGATGGACCTGCTGGGCAAAACCCGCTGGCACATCAAGGGCCTCGAAGGGCTGGACTATGAGCACTCGTACCTGGTGACCAGCAACCACCAGAGCTGGGTCGACATCATGGTGCTGCAATACGTGCTCAACAAACGTATCCGCCCGCTGAAGTTCTTCCTCAAGCAAGAGCTGATCTGGGTGCCGGTAATCGGGCTGGCGTGGTGGGCGTTGGGCTTCCCGTTCATGAAACGCTACTCCAAGGCCTACCTGGCCAAACACCCGGAAAAGAAAGGCGCCGACCTGGCGACCACGCGCAGAACCTGCGCCAAGTTCAAAAACCAGCCGGTGGGCATTTTCAACTTCGTCGAAGGCACACGCTTCACCGAAGCCAAACACGCCGAACAGCAATCGCCGTTCCGCTACCTGCTCAAACCTAAAGCCGGCGGCATTGCCTTCGTGCTGGATGCGATGGGCGAGCAGTTAAAGTCCATCGTCAACGTAACGATTCATTACCCTGGCGGACGCCCGG
The DNA here is from genome assembly GCF_009600165.1 of Pseudomonas sp. FSL R10-0399. Lineage (NCBI taxonomy): Bacteria > Pseudomonadati > Pseudomonadota > Gammaproteobacteria > Pseudomonadales > Pseudomonadaceae > Pseudomonas > Pseudomonas sp. FSL R10-0399. The sequence goes on along the minus strand of NZ_WIWK01000020.1, from coordinate 25,029 downwards.
GGTATTGGGACTTGCTGTGCGGCAACGTGCGGGACGTAGTGGTGGTATTTGAAGAGCTGGAAATCCCGGCGGAGTTCATCGGTAAAAACTACGACCAGGACCCGGCCTACAAATTGGCGTTTCAGAGCTGGATCAACCAGCTGTGGGAAGATAAGGACCGGTTGTTGGGCGAGTTGCATCGGCAATACCCGGCACAGTGAAGAAGATCAAAAGCCCCTCACCCTAACCCTCTCCCAAAGGGAGAGGGGACTAAAAGCAGAAGCAGGCCTGCGCAACACCACAAATCAGCTCCCTCTCCCTCGGGAGAGGGCTGGGGTGAGGGGAAAATACAGCGCCCAATAAAAAGCCCGCCACCGATCTCGCGGTGACGGGCTTTTTAATCGCGGCTTAGATTGCGCCGCGTTGACGCAACAGGTCGAGCACCCGCTTGACGCCTTCTTCGACGGTCAGCGCTTGAGTGTCGACCACAAGGTCGGCATTCAAAGGCACGTCGTACGGGAAGGATTCGCCCGGGATGTTGTCGCCACCCGCTGCATACAGGCCCTGCGGGTCACGCTCGGCGCAGACTGCAGGCGATGCCTGTACATACACCGTGATCAAACGATCATCACCGATCAGGGCTTTGGCCTGTTCACGGCCTTCAGCATCCGGCGCGACGAAAGCCGCCAGGGTCAGCAAGCCCGCTTCGTTGAATTGACGCGCCACGTGGGCAGCACGACGCCAGTTCTCGGTACGGCCCGCACGGTCCTGTGGCAGACCTTTGTTCAGGTCATGACGCAGGTTTTGACCGTCCAGCACAAACACCGCACGGCCCATGTCGAACAACTTGCGCTCAACTGCGTAAGCCAGGGTGCTTTTACCGGCACCCGACAAACCGCTGAACAACACGGTCGCCGGTTGTTGGCCGAAGCGCTGGGCGCGCTCCTGGGTGGTGACGTGTGCAAGCTCACCGTGATGCGTCGCGCTGCCGTGGCTGACCGGCGAGGCGATGATCATGCCCGCGCCCACGGTGCCGTTGGTCAAACGGTCAATGATGATGAACGAACCGGTGGTGCGGTTGCTTTCATAACCGTCCAGGGCAATCGGTGCGTCGAGGCTGATCTTGACCTTGCCGATCTCGTTCAACTGCAACGCGCTGGCCGGGCCTTCTTCGAGGGTGTTCACATCGACTTTGTTGACGATGCTGGCAATCGAACCTGGCACATAGCTGGTCGCACGCTTGATGTCGTACTTCTTGCCCGGCAGCATCGGCTCTTCAGCCATCCACACCAGCATGGCTTCGAAGTTATCGGTCACCTGCGGCACGTTGTCGGCATGCACCAACAAGTCGCCACGGGAGATGTCGATCTCGTCTTCCATGGTCAGCGTGATCGCCTGGCCAGGCCCGGCGTGCTCCAGTTCACCTTCAAAGGTGACAATGGATTTCACGCGGCTGCTTTTACCCGACGGCAGCACCACGATCTCGTCACCCTTGTGCACGACGCCGCTGGCCAGCGTACCGGCGAAACCCCGGAAGTTCAGGTTCGGACGGTTCACGTATTGCACCGGGAAGCGCAGGTCGGAGAGGTTGCGGTCGGCCGCGATTTCCACGGTTTCGAGGATTTCCATCAGCGACTGGCCGGTGTACCACGGCGAGCGCTCGGACTTGTTCACCACGTTGTCGCCCTTGAGGGCAGACATCGGCACGAAGTGCAGGCTCGAAGGCTTCATTTTCAAGCCTTCAGCGAACTTCAGGTAATCGGCCTTGATCGACTCGAATACGCCTTCGTCAAAGTTCTTGAGGTCCATCTTGTTGATGGCCACGACGATGTGCTTGATGCCCAGCAACGAGGCAATAAAGCTGTGACGACGGGTTTGGGTCTGCACGCCGTAACGGGCATCCACCAGAATGATCGCCAAGTCACAGGTGGACGCACCGGTGGCCATGTTGCGGGTGTACTGCTCGTGGCCCGGGGTATCGGCAATGATGAACTTGCGCTTGGCCGTTGAGAAGTAGCGGTACGCCACGTCAATGGTGATGCCCTGCTCGCGCTCGGCTTGCAGGCCGTCGACCAGCAGTGCCAGGTCGATGTCATCGCCGGTGGTGCCGCTTTTTTTCGAATCGCGGGTAATGGCTTCCAGATGATCTTCGTAGATCATCTTGGAGTCGTGCAGCAGGCGCCCGATCAGGGTGCTCTTACCGTCATCGACGTTGCCGCAGGTCAGAAAGCGCAACATCTCTTTGCGCTCGTGCTGGCCCAGGTAGGCGAGGATGTCCTCGCTGATCAAATCAGATACGTGCGACATGACAACCCCTTAGAAATAACCTTGACGTTTTTTATCTTCCATCGAGCCTGCGCCATCGTGATCGATGACTCGGCCCTGGCGCTCGGAAGTTCGCGTCAGGAGCATTTCCTGGATGATGTCGGTCAGGGTTTCTGCCTCGGACTCTACCGCGCCAGTCAGCGGGTAGCAGCCCAGAGTACGGAAGCGGACCTTTTTCTTGACGATGCGCGCCTTGTCTTCGTCAGACAGGTGCTCAAGGATGCGATCGTCGTCGATCATGATCAGTGTGCCGTTCTTATCGATGACTTCACGCTCAGCCGCGAAGTACAGCGGCACGATCGGGATGCCTTCAAGGTAGATGTACTGCCAGATGTCGAGTTCGGTCCAGTTGGACAACGGGAACACGCGAATCGACTCGCCTTTGTTGACGTTGCCGTTGTAGACGTTCCACAACTCAGGGCGCTGGTTTTTTGGGTCCCAGCGGTGTTTGCTGTCACGGAACGAGTACACGCGCTCTTTGGCACGGGACTTTTCTTCGTCGCGACGGGCACCACCGAAGGCGGCATCAAAACCGTGCTTGTCCAGCGCCTGTTTGAGGCCCTCGGTTTTCATGATGTCGGTGTGCTTGGCGCTGCCGTGGGTGAAGGGGTTGATCCCTTGCGCCACGCCGTCCGGGTTTACGTGAGTGATGAGGTCCAGGCCCAGCTCGGCAACCATCTTGTCGCGAAAGCTGTACATCTCCTGGAATTTCCACTGGGTATCGACATGCATTACCGGAAACGGCAGCTTGCCAGGGAAAAATGCCTTGCGGGCAAGGTGCAGCATTACGGCGGAATCTTTACCAATGGAGTACAGCATCACCGGGTTATCGAACTCGGCGGCCACCTCGCGAATGATATGGATGCTCTCCGCCTCCAACTGTTTCAGGTGCGTCAGTTTGTCGACCATGGCTACTCACGAAAGCTATCTTATTAACGGCCTGCGGGCCGTGTTCGAGGGTCGAATGCTAGCACAGCGCCTACTTCTATTGAGGGCGCCAAGTAGACCTAAACGATCTAAGAATAGATCGCCAGGTTTGGCCATCGCGCCTACTGTAGTCGCTGCCGCAGGCTGCGATGGGTTGCGCAGCAGCCCTGCTTTTGGGGTTAAAAGCGAAGGTCCTACGGCCCTTATCGCAGCCTGCGGCAGCGGCTACAGATGTTTGCCACAGTTTTAAATCGGGTTGGGGCAGTCGATGAACAGGTGTTCGAGGGCAAAGCGTCGCGCCAGGTAATCGCCCAGCGCCTGTACGCCGTAACGCTCGGTGGCGTGGTGGCCGGCAGCGATGAAGCTGATGTCGTTTTCCCGCGCGCTATGGAAGGTTTGCTCGGACGCTTCGCCGCTCAAGTACAGGTCAACGCCCGCCAGCACGGCCTGGTCGATAAACCCTTGGCCGCCGCCGGTGCACCAGCCTACGCGGCGAATCATGTCGCTGCCTTCAATAAGTAACGGTTCACGCCCCAACGCTTCCTGGACACGGCGGGCAAAGTCGCGAGCAGTCATCGGTTCGGCCAATGACCCCACCAGACCCACGACTTTGTTGTTGGCCGGGTCCAGCGGGCCTTCAACGGTGATGTCCAGTTGCCGCGCCAATTGCACGTTATTGCCCACCTCAGGGTGCAGGTCGAGTGGCAAGTGATAGGCCAGCAAGCTGATGTCATGCTTGAGCAAGGTTTTAAGACGGCGCTGCTTCATACCGGTGACGCAAGGGTCTTCGCCCTTCCAGAAGTAGCCGTGATGCACCAGGATCAGGTCGGCCTCAGCCTCGACAGCGGCATCCAGCAACGCCTGGCTAGCAGTGACCCCGCTCACAATTCGCAATACTTGCGGTCGGCCTTCGACTTGCAGGCCGTTGGGGCAGTAATCGCTGATTGCAGCGCTGTTCAGGTAACGATTTGCTTCTTCTACCAGCGTGCTCAGGGCGACAGCCATAAAAGACTCCTAAATATAGCGTTCAGAGGCGCTCAGGCACTCGTATAATGGCCGCCATTATGGGCCGTCATGGTGGCTCTGCAACCTTCAGGATTAAGTTCAATGTTCAAGGCTTTGCGTTTTTTTGGCTGGCCATTGCTGGCCGGCGTGCTTATCGCTTTGCTGATTATTCAACGCTATCCAGAGTGGGTTGGCCTGCCGACGCTGGACGTTAATCTGCAACAAGCCCCGCGCACCAGTTATGTGCAGCAAGGCCCTGTGACCTATGCCGACGCCGTGACCCGCGCTGCCCCGGCAGTCGCCAACCTGTACACCACCAAAGTGGTGAACAAAAACGCCAGCCCGCTGTTTGAAGACCCGCAGTTCCGACGTTTTTTCGGCAACAACGCGCCCAAACAAAAGCGTATGGAATCGAGCCTCGGCTCGGGCGTGATCATGAGCCCGGAAGGCTATTTGCTGACCAACAACCACGTAGTGGCAGGTGCTGACCAGATTGTCGTGGCGCTTAAAGACGGTCGCGAAACCCTGGCCCGCATGATCGGCAGTGACCCGGAAACTGACCTGGCCGTGCTCAAGATTGACCTGAAAAACCTGCCCTCTATCACCATTGGTCGCTCTGACGCCTTGCGCATCGGTGACATCGCGCTGGCCATTGGCAACCCGTTTGGCGTGGGTCAAACCACCACCATGGGCATCATCAGCGCCACCGGGCGTAACCAGTTGGGCTTGAACAACTACGAAGACTTTATCCAGACCGATGCCGCGATCAACCCCGGCAACTCGGGCGGCGCGCTGGTGGATGCCAACGGCAACCTGACCGGCATCAACACCGCGATCTTCTCCGAGTCGGGGGGCTCGCAAGGTATTGGCTTTGCGATCCCGATCAACCTGGCGATGGAAGTCATGAAGTCGATAATCGAGCACGGCCAGGTGATCCGTGGCTGGCTGGGGATTGAGGTTCAGTCACTGACGCCGGACTTGGCCGAGTCGTTTGGCATGAATGGCCGCCCGGGGATTGTCGTCGCGGGGATCTTCCGTGATGGCCCGGCGCAAAAAGCCGGTATGCAACTGGGTGATGTGATCCTGAGCATTGACGGCGAACCGGCTAATGATGGTCGTCGTTCAATGAACCAGGTGGCCCGCATCAAGCCTTCAGACAAGGTGGCGATTCTGGTCTTGCGCAATGGCAAAGAGCTCAAGCTCTCCGCCGAAGTGGGCCTGCGGCCGCAGCAAGAACAGCCGGCGCATACCGAGAAATAAACACCCCTCTGTAGGAGCGAGCTTGCCTCGCGATCTTTTGATCTTTAAATGATCGCGAGGCAAGCTCGCTCCTACAGGTCGTGGGACGCTTTAAATATCAGCCAACCCTTCAATCAGCGCCGCGTTCTGCTCAGGCGTGCCAATGGTAATGCGCAGGAACTGGGCGATACGCAGTTGCTTGAAGTGGCGCACGATCACGCCCTGCTCGCGCAATTTGGCCGCCAGTGCTGCCGCATCGTGTTCCGGGTGGCGGGCGAAGATAAAGTTCGCCGCCGATGGCAACACTTCAAAACCCAACGCCTTCAACTGACCGACCACGTGCTCGCGGCTATCGATGACCGCCTGGCAGGTCTGTGCGAAGTAATCACGGTCGGCAAAAGCCGCCGCCGCGCCGACGATGGCGATGCGGTCCAGCGGGTAGGAGTTGAAGCTGTTTTTAATCCGCTCCAGGGCCTCGATCAGGTCAGGATGGCCCACCGCTAGGCCCACCCGCAAACCGGCCAGCGAGCGCGATTTGGACAGAGTTTGCGTCACCAGCAGGTTCGGGTAGCGGTCCACCAGGCTGATGGCGGTTTCACCACCAAAGTCGATGTAGGCTTCGTCCACCACAACCACTGAATCCGGGCTGGCCTTGAGCATCTGCTCAATGGCGTCCAGCGCCAGCAAGCAGCCCGTGGGCGCGTTGGGGTTCGGGAAGATGATGCCGCCGTTGGGCTTGGCATAGTCCGCAGGCTGGATCTGGAACTGCTCATCCAGCGGCACCGCGTCGAACTCGATGCCATACAGACCGCAATACACCGGGTAGAAGCTGTAGCTGATGTCCGGGAACAACAGCGGTTTGTCGTGCTGCAACAGGCCATTGAAGATGTGCGCCAGCACTTCATCAGAACCGTTGCCGAGAAACACCTGGTTGGTTTGTACGCCGTAATACTCGGCCACCGCCTGCTTGAGCAGGTCACTGTTGGGGTCCGGGTACAGACGCAGGTTGTCGTTAACTTCGGCCTGCATCGCAGCCAGCGCTTTGGGCGATGGCCCGTAAGGGTTCTCGTTGGTGTTGAGTTTGACCAGCTTGGTCAGTTTTGGCTGCTCACCCGGTACGTAGGGCACCAGCTCTTTAACGAACGAACTCCAGAATTTGCTCATGCTTATTGCCCCTGTTCGGTGTCGGCGATGATCCGGTATTCAGCACTGCGGGCGTGGCCGGTCAACGACTCGCCACGGGCCAGAATCGACGCGGTTTTGCCCAGTTCAGAAGCGCCCTGCTCCGAGCAAAAAATGATCGATGAACGCTTTTGGAAGTCGTACACACCCAGCGGCGACGAGAATCGTGCGGTGCCCGACGTCGGCAATACGTGGTTCGGGCCTGCGCAGTAATCGCCCAGGGCTTCGGAGGTGTGACGGCCCATGAAGATCGCCCCGGCGTGACGGATCTGTGGCAGCCAGGCTTGCGGGTCTGCCACCGACAGCTCCAGGTGTTCCGGGGCAATGCGGTTGGCAACGTCCATGGCTTGCTGCATGTCATTCACCAGAATCAACGCGCCACGGCCATTGATCGAGGTGTTGATGATGTCGGCACGCTCCATGGTCGGCAGCAGTTTGGCGATGCTGGCGGCCACCTTGTCGAGGAACTCGGCATCCGGGCTGACCAGAATCGCTTGCGCGTCTTCGTCGTGCTCGGCCTGGGAGAACAGGTCCATGGCGATCCAGTCCGGGTCGGTCAGGCCGTCGCAAACAACGAGGATTTCCGAAGGCCCGGCGATCATGTCGATCCCCACCTGGCCAAACACGTGGCGCTTTGCGGTGGCCACGTAGATGTTGCCCGGCCCGACCACCTTGTCGACTTGCGGCACGCTTTCAGTGCCATAGGCCAACGCTGCAACGGCTTGGGCACCACCGATGGTGAACACCCGGTCAACCCCGGCAATGCAGGCAGCAGCGAGTACCAGCTCGTTGATTTCGCCACGCGGCGTTGGCACGACCATAACCACTTCGCCAACGCCTGCCACTTTGGCCGGGATCGCGTTCATCAACACAGAAGACGGATACGACGCTTTGCCGCCCGGCACGTACAGACCGGCGCGGTCCAGTGGCGTGACCTTCTGCCCCAGCACGGTGCCGTCGGCTTCGGTGTAGCTCCAGGAGTCTTGCTTTTGTTTTTCGTGGTAGCTGCGCACACGCTGTGCGGCTTTTTCCAGTGCTTCACGCTGCGCGGCGGTGATGCGGGTCAAGGCCAGTTCCAGGCGCTCACGCGGCAGGATCAGGTCGGCCATGGAGTTAACGCTCAAGCCGTCAAAACGCTGGGTGAACTCAACCAGCGCCGCATCGCCACGCTCACGCACGGCTTTGATGATGTCGAGCACACGCTGGTTGACCGAGTCATCAGACACACTTTCCCAGCTCAGCAGATGATCCAGATGCTGCGCGAAGTCCGGGTCAGCAGCGTTGAGTCGGCGAATTGCAGTGGGAGCGGTCATAGCGAGGGCCTCGGTAATGGGCGTTTGCTTGGAATTAAGGGGTGCAAGTATCAGGCACGGCAAGACTACCAAGCCATCCGCGTGGATACCTGAAATTTCTGGCTATTACACGGATGGATGGGCGCGACGTAAAGATGCTGGATCCAGGGTCGCGCAGGTGTGTCAGCCGCGGTGTCGAGACTCGACTGCTTTGCGCAGGGTATCGATCAGGGCTTGAATGCGGGCGTGCTGCATTTTCATCGACGCTTTGTTAACCACCAGACGGGAGCTGATGGCAGCGATGAAATCTTGTGGCTCAAGGCCGTTGGCACGCAAGGTATTGCCGGTATCGACGACGTCGATGATTTTGTCGGCCAGACCAATCAGCGGAGCCAGTTCCATCGAGCCGTAGAGCTTGATGATGTCGACCTGACGGCCCTGCTCGGCGTAGTAACGCTTGGCGATATTGACGAACTTGGTGGCAACGCGCAGGCGGCCTTTAGGTTCGACGGCGCCTACAGCACCGGCAGTCATCAGCTTGCATTGGGCAATCTGAAGGTCCAGCGGCTCGTAAAGGCCCTGGCCGCCGTATTCCATCAGCACGTCTTTACCCGCGACACCGAGGTCGGCGGCACCATGCTCGACATACGTCGGCACATCGGTGGCACGGACGATCAGCAGACGGACGTCCGGCTGGGAGGTCGGGATGATCAGCTTGCGGCTTTTGTCCGGATTCTCTGTCGGCACAATGCCTGCTTCAGCCAGAAGCGGCAGGGTGTCGTCAAGGATACGGCCCTTGGACAGTGCAATGGTCAACATGGGAAACGTAAGTCCTTATCAGGGTACTTATGCCCGACGCAATCGGCGCCGGACATGCATCGAGCCTGATATCAGGCTCGACTTGAACGATTCAAGGCCAGGTAAGGTAACGCGTGCGAGCGCTTACGTCACCTGGCGGCTGGACACGATCCCTGTGCCCATGATGCCAAACCCCAAAACTAGCCCGGAACGCGGCGGATTTTGGCACCCAGCATTTGCAGTTTTTCTTCGATGCACTCGTAGCCACGGTCTATGTGGTAGATGCGGTCGATCAGGGTGTCGCCTTCAGCAACCAGTGCCGAAATAACCAGGCTGGCCGAAGCACGCAGGTCGGTGGCCATGACGGGCGCGCCTTTGAGCGTTTCTGTGCCGGTGACGATGGCAGTGTTGCCTTCTACCTGGATCTTGGCGCCCATGCGGTGCAGTTCGTAAACGTGCATGAAGCGGTTTTCGAAGATGGTCTCGATCACTGCGCCAGTACCTTCGGCAATGGCGTTGAGCGAGATGAACTGCGCTTGCATGTCCGTCGGGAACGCCGGGTACGGAGCCGTACGCACGTTGACCGCCTTCGGGCGTTTGCCGTGCATGTTCAGCTCGATCCAGTCTTCGCCGGTGGTGATCTCGGCGCCCGCTTCCTTGAGCTTCTCAAGGACGGCTTCGAGGATGGTCGGATCGGTGTCCTTGACCTTCACGCGACCGCCAGTTACGGCGGCAGCCACCAGGTAAGTACCGGTTTCGATACGGTCCGGCATCACGCGGTAAGTTGCCGGGTGCAGCTCTTTAACGCCATCAATGGTGATGGTGTCAGTGCCAGCACCGCTTACCTTGGCGCCCATGGCGTTCAGGAAGTTGGCCAGGTCTACCACTTCAGGCTCGCGCGCAGAGTTCTGCAATACGCTGCGGCCATTGGCCAGAGCTGCGGCCATCATGATGTTTTCAGTACCGGTTACGCTGACGGTATCAAAGAAGAAGTTGGCACCGCGCAAGCCGCCTTCTGGCGCCTTGGCTTTGATGTAGCCACCTTCGACGTCAATCACTGCGCCCATGGCTTCGAGGCCACGGATGTGCAGGTCAACTGGACGCGAGCCGATGGCGCAACCGCCAGGCAGCGCAACTTCTGCCTCACCGAAGCGTGCAACCATCGGGCCCAGCACCAGGATCGACGCACGCATGGTTTTCACCAACTCGTACGGTGCGACCAGGGTTTTGATGGTGTTCGGGTTGATTTCGACGCTGAGCTTCTCGTCGATCACTGGCTCAATGCCCATGCGACCGAACAGCTCGATCATGGTGGTGATGTCATGCAAATGCGGCAAGTTGCCGACCGTGACCGGGCCATTGCACAGCAAGGTCGCTGCCAGAATCGGCAAAGCAGAGTTCTTCGCACCGGAAATACGGATTTCGCCATCAAGACGGGCACCGCCGGTAATAATCAATTTATCCATAACAATCTCGACGCCAAGGGGCTCAGGTGCGCTCGGCCCAGGCCGCGCGGCTGAAGAATTTCATAGTCACCGCATGGATGCTGCCATCAGCGATCCACGGGTTCAAATGGGTATAGATGCTTTGTTGACGTTTGACCGGGCTCAAGGCCGCCAGCTCGTCACTAATCACGTTCAGCTGAAAGTTGCAGCCTTCGCCCTCAACTTCTACCTGAATTTCAGGCAGCTTCTCTTCAAGAAAGCTCTTAACTTCTACGGCCTGCATGCTCAACCTCAATCGGCGCCTAACGCGCGCGGGTCGGCCATCATACAAAAAAGCCCCGCGCCTGCGAACCCCGTATAACAGGACTCTGACGGGGGGCTTTCTTATAAGTGGCTATTAATGATGTGCCAGCAACTCGGTCAGACCCGAAACTTTAGCGATTTCACGCATGTCTTCGGGCAAACCGGTGATGCTCATTGGCTTGTTCAGGGCTTGCGCGTCACGGATGTAGCACAGCAGCAGGGACAAGCCCACGCTGCTGGACTTGGTGACCGCCGAGCAATCCACCACCAGGGCTTTGGCCAAGGCCTTTTTGATCAGGGCCTGGCCTTCCTTGCGCAAGCGCGGGCCGGTCTGATAGTCGAGCACGCCACTCAGGCGCAGCTCGCTTTCGCCAGCCAGGGTAATGGCGGCGTCAGTCATTGGCTCAATTTCTCGTCGGTTTTTTCCTTGGCCTTGGCAACTTCGCCGGCCCAGTTATCAATGGTCTTGTCCAGATTATTGCCGTTGCGATTCATGGCATCGGCGAACTGATCACGGAACAACTTGCCGATGTTGATGCCGTTGATGACGACGTTACGTACCTTCCACTCGCCATTTATTTTAGTCAGTGTGTAGGAGACAGGGTAAATCGCGCCATTTTCACCTGTCACCTTCATATCGACGCTCGTGCGATCACCACTTTCATCCTTGGCGGGCCCAACTTCGATGCCTTTGTTCTTGAACTCTAGCAAGGCATTGCCGTAGAACTGGAACAGGCTGCGCTTGAAGTTGTCCTGGAAGCGCTGCACCTGGGCAGGAGTGGCCTGGCGCGAATACTTGACGGTCATGATGCTTTTGGAAATACCGTCAACGTCAACCACCGGCCCAACGATGTTGTTCAGGGCGTCATAAAACTCGGCCGGACTGGCTTTGTATTTTTCTTTGTTGGCAGAAAGGTCCGCCAGCAGTCGAGTGGTTGTGTCAGTCACGATGTCATGGGCAGACTGACCCGGCGCAGCGCTCGCCATCATCGGCAAAGCCGCCGCCAACATCACCAGCAGGCCACGGCGCAAGAGAGAAATCATCTTAAGGCTCCTTATTTGGCTTCTTTGCTAACGGTATTCATCAGGAACTTGCCGATCAGGTCTTCGAGAACCAGCGACGATTGCGTGTCGTGAATGGTGCCACCATCTTTGAGCACAACGTCATCCCCGCCCACGCTGATACCGATGTACTTCTCGCCCAGCAGCCCGGCTGTGAGGATAGACGCCGTCGAGTCCGTCGGCAGGTTATTCACATCCTTTTCCACTTGCAGGGTGACGCGTGCCGTGAAGTTGTCACGGTCCAGGTCAATTGCCGTGACCTTGCCGATGGTGACACCTGCCATGGTGACTTTGGCGCGCACCGTCAGACCTGCGATGTTGTCAAAGTAGGCATAGAGTTTGTAGGTGTCCGTGCTGGCAGTCGGCGATAGCCCACTGACTCGCAGGGCAAGTAACAGTAAAGCCAGGATGCCAGCCAGCAGGAACAGGCCGACACCGATTTCCATGGTGCGGTTTTGCATCAGAAATCTCCAAACATCAAGGCAGTCAAAATGAAGTCCAACCCGAGGACTGCCAGAGAGGCATACACCACGGTTTTGGTAGTGGCACGGCTGATCCCCTCTGATGTGGGCTCGCAGTCATAACCTTGAAACACAGCAATCCAGGTCACTACAAAAGCAAACACGATGCTTTTGATGATCCCGTTAATCACGTCACCACTGAAGGTCACACTGTTCTGCATATTGGCCCAGTAGGAACCGTCGTAGACACCCAGCCAGTCGACTGCCACCCACGAACCGCCCCAGATCCCGACCACGCTGAAAATCATCGCCAACACCGGCAGGGAAATGAACCCGGCCCACAAGCGTGGCGCAATGATGTATTTGAGCGGGTCAACACCGATCATTTCCAGGCTGGACAACTGTTCGGTTGATTTCATGTTGCCGATTTCGGCGGTCAGCGCCGACCCGGCACGCCCGGCAAACAGCAAGGCAGTCACCACCGGCCCCAGCTCACGCAACAGGGTCAAGGCAACCATTTGCCCTACCGCCTGCTCGGAACCGTAGCTGGACAAGATACTGAAACCCTGTAGCGCCAGCACCATGCCGATAAAAATACCGGACACCACGATGATGACCAGCGACATGACGCCCACAGAGTGCAGTTGTTTGAGCAACAGCCCAAACCCGCCGCCAATGCCGCCACGCCCCAGCAATGCGTGAAACAGGAAAATGGTCGAACGGCCCAGCACCGAGACCATGTCGATCCCGGCTCTGCCGAAAAACCCGATTCGGTCAATCATTGATTTTTTGGGCATTAACGCTTCCCCAGAAGATCGGTTCGGTAGTCCGACGCCGGAAAATGGAACGGGACCGGGCCGTCCGGATCGCCGTTCATGAATTGACGAATGCGCGGGTTATCCGCATTCATCAGCTCTTCTGGCGTGCCCTGCCCCAGCACCTGGCCATCGCCAACGACATAGAGATAGTCAGAAATACTCGCCGTCTCTGCCAGGTCGTGGGATACCACAATACTGGTGATGCCCAACGCGTCGTTGAGCAGACGGATCAGCCGCACCAGAACCCCCATGGCAATCGGGTCCTGGCCAACAAAAGGTTCGTCATACATCAGGATCTGCGGATCCATGGCAATCGCCCGCGCCAGGGCTACCCGACGCTTCATGCCGCCCGACAGCTCATCGGGCATCAGATCGATTGCCCCGCGCAGCCCCACGGCCTGCAATTTAAGCAGCACGATGTCGCGGATCATGTCTTCTGGCAGTTGGGTGTGAACCCGCAGCGGGAATGCTACGTTTTCGAACACGTCCAGGTCGGTGAACAACGCGCCACTCTGGAACAACACGCCCATGTGCTTGCGCGCATCGAACAGGTCGCTGCGTGACAGGGTCGGAAGATTCTGGCCATTGACCCACACTTCGCCGCTGCTGGGACGCAATTGCATGCCCATCAAACGTAACAGGGTAGTCTTGCCGCAGCCGGACGGGCCCATGATTCCCGTGACCTTGCCACGCGGAATTCGAATATCGACATTATTGAAGATGCTGCGCGAACCGCGCTTGAAGGACACTCCCTTCAGCTCGACCGCGTAGGCGTTATCGGCGCTCATCTAAACTCCTTGCGATGCAGCTTCTGCCTCTCACCCGGACACCATGCTTCTTATTAAGAAGCTCGCGCTCCTGAGCGGGCCGAACTGGCGGCGAACTATAGCACTGCTGATACAGACCGCCCAAGACCGAAGGAGTGCCCTCACAGGTTGCAGACAGCTAATAAATGCCAAATTAGCCGCAGTCCTGACACTGACTTGTAACCTGGTGCAACAAAGCATCACGATCAAGCGTGAGGGAATTGCGCATAACCGCTATAATCGTCGCCTTTTCTCAGGCTACCCGACTTCAAACATGAGCCAATCCAGCGACCTGATTCAATCTGCCCACCGTACTATCCGTCTTGAACTGGAAGCCGTCGAAGGCTTGCTGGCTCATATCGACGCTGATTTTGTACGCGCTTGCGAGATGATTCTGGCAAGTAAAGGCCGGGTTGTCGTGGTCGGCATGGGCAAATCCGGGCATGTCGGCAATAAAATTGCCGCCACCCTGGCCAGCACCGGCACCACGGCTTTTTTTGTTCATCCCGCTGAAGCCAGCCATGGCGACATGGGCATGATCACCAGCGATGACATCATTCTGGCCTTGTCGAACTCCGGCACAACGGCCGAAATCGTGACCCTGCTGCCACTGATCAAGCGCCTGGGCATCAAGCTGATCAGCGTGACCGGTAACCCGAACTCGACACTGGCCAAAGCCGCCGAGGTGAACCTTAACGTTCATGTTGCCCACGAAGCCTGCCCACTGAACCTGGCGCCGACCTCCTCGACCACTGCAGCCCTGGTCATGGGCGACGCCCTGGCCGTGGCATTGCTCGAAGCGCGCGGCTTTACCGCAGAAGACTTCGCCTTCTCGCACCCGGGTGGCGCCCTGGGCCGTCGCCTGCTGCTGAAAGTCGACAACGTGATGCACTCCGGCGATGAACTGCCTAACGTGGTCCGTGGCACCTTGCTTAAAGACGCCTTGATGGAAATGACCCGCAAAGGCCTTGGCATGACCGTTATCGTTGAAGAAGACGGGCGACTGGCCGGGATCTTCACTGACGGCGACTTGCGCCGCACCCTGGACCGCGAAATCGACATTCGCAATGCAACCATCGACTCGGTCATGACGCCGCACGGCAAAACGGCCAAGGCCGACATGCTGGCCGCCGAAGCCCTGAAAATCATGGAAGACCACAAGATCAGCGCGCTGGTGGTGGTCGACAAGGATGACCGCCCGGTGGGTGCCTTGAACATGCACGACTTGCTGCGCGCAGGAGTAATGTAATGACCAGCGATCTGCTTGAGCGTGGCAAACACATCAAACTTGCTGTCTTTGACGTCGATGGCGTACTGACCGACGGTCGCCTGTACTTCCTCGAAGACGGCAGCGAATTCAAGACCTTCAATACCCTGGACGGCCAAGGCATCAAGATGTTGATGGCCGGCGGTGTGCAGACCGCAATCATCAGTGGTCGCAAGACCCCGGTCGTTGAACGGCGCGCACAAAACCTGGGCATCCCGCACCTCTATCAGGGGCGCGAAGATAAATTGGTGGTATTGGACGAGCTTCTCGGCCAACTCGGCCTAAGCTATGAACAGGTTGCCTATTTGGGCGACGACCTGCCCGACCTGCCCGTCATACGCCGGGTCGGCCTGGGCATGGCGGTGGCCAACGCTGCCGGTTTTGTTCGCGAGCACGCCCACGGCACTACCCAGGCACGCGGTGGCGAAGGTGCCGCCCGCGAATTTTGCGAACTGATCCTGCGCGCTCAAGGGCGCCTTGATGCAGCCCTCGCCGCCTACTTATAGAGCGTTTTATGCAGAGTAAAAAGATTCGCAACATTCTGTTATTCGCAGTCATTGCCGCGCTATTTGCGGCCGTTGGCTACTGGAATATCAGCCCGGAGCGTTTTCTCGACAAGCCTGTTGCGCCTGTCGATGACACCGCTATCGACTATTACGCAATCAATGCTCACAGCCTGCAGTTCTTGCCCGACGGCAAACTGCAATATGAGCTGACATCAGACAAGGTCGAACATTTGCAGGCTTCTGAAGTCACATTAATGACCAAGCCAGACATGCAAATTTTCCGCGGTACGCCCTTCCCGTGGCACGTTCAGAGCGAGCGCGGCGAAGTTAACCCGGACGGTACCCAGGTCGAACTCATCGATTCTGTGCGCGTTGCACGTACCGACGATAAAAACCGCACTACGATTATTACCACGACCCGCATGACTGTATTCCCACAGAAGGAATATGCGCAGACCGACCGAGACGTTAGAATCGACGGCGCCGGTGGTGTGACGACTGGTAAGGGAATGAAAGCATATTTGAAAGACGGCAGGATGGACCTGCTGTCCAACGTAAGAGGACAGTATGAGTCTCGTTAAAACCCTCCCTTTATTGCTCAGCCTGAGCGCAGCACTGGGAAGCGCGAGCGCCTGGGCTCTGCCGGATGACAACAAGCAGCCTATCCGTATCCAGGCCGACGAAGCCCAACTGGATGACAAGCAAGGCGTTGCGACTTACAAGGGCGATGTGATCATCACCCAAGGGTCCATGAAAATTACCGGTAACACCGTCACCCTTACCCGCACCGCAGCGGGCGATATTGACGTTGTAACCTCGGTCGGCAACCTGGCGTATTTCGAACAACTGCAAAAAGTCGGTGATCCGAAACCGGTTCAGGCGTACGCCGTGACGATTCAATATCACGCGCCGCAAAACCGCATCGTGCTGATCGACAAGGCTAAAGTCATCAACGAAGGCAACACGACCGAAGGCGAGAAGATCGTCTACGACACCGTGAAACAAGTCGCCAATGCCGGCCGGGCCAATGGCACGAACGTCACTGCGCCTCGTCCACGCATTGACATGGTGATCCAGCCGAAGAGTAAAACCGACCAGCAGAAGGCCCAGTAATGGCAACCCTGAAAGCCCAGCATCTGGCTAAAAGCTACAAGAGTCGCCAAGTGGTACGCGATGTAAGCCTGTCGATCGACAGCGGGCAGATCGTCGGCTTGCTCGGGCCTAACGGCGCGGGCAAAACCACCTGTTTCTACATGATCGTCGGCCTGGTACAAGCCGATCAGGGCCGCGTACTGATTGACGACCTGGACGTCAGCCATCAGCCCATGCACGGTCGCGCACGCGCCGGTATCGGCTACTTGCCGCAAGAAGCGTCGATCTTCCGCAAGCTGTCGGTCGCCGACAACATCATGGCGATTCTTGAGACACGCAAAGAGCTCGACAAGGCTGGTCGCCGCAAAGAGCTGGAAAGCCTGCTGCAGGAGTTCCATATCAATCACATCCGCGACAACCTCGGCATGAGTTTGTCCGGCGGTGAGCGTCGCCGTGTAGAAATCGCCCGCGCCCTGGCGACCAACCCCAAGTTCATCCTGCTCGATGAACCTTTTGCAGGCGTTGACCCCATCTCGGTGGGCGATATCAAGCAAATCATTCACCACCTCAAGGCCAAAGGCATTGGCGTGCTGATCACCGACCACAACGTCCGTGAAACGCTCGACATTTGCGAAACAGCCTACATCGTCAACGACGGTCAATTGATCGCCGAAGGCGATGCTGAAACAATTCTCGCCAACAAGTTGGTGCGAGAAGTGTATCTGGGTCACGAGTTCCGCCTCTAAAGCTGTACCCTGAGCGCCATTTGAAGCATCAGGCAACCGCCCATGCTGCCAAATCCTTCAAGTGGCGCCCTCCCGCAGATTCCCGCCCTAGCACAAACTTATTAAAAATGCCCCCTAGGCAAACGCCCCGCTTTCAGGCATATAATTTGCTTAAGTTTGGCGCTCACGCGCCCTGTAGTGGATGGCGCCATGCGCGCCGGCGAATAAGGTGTTAAGCCCCTGCCATGAAACCATCGCTAGTCTTGAGAATGGGCCAGCAGCTGACGATGACGCCTCAGCTGCAACAGGCCATCCGTTTGCTCCAACTGTCGACCCTGGACCTTCAACAGGAAATCCAGGAGGCCCTGGAATCCAATCCGATGCTCGAACGCCAGGAAGAAGGCGACGACTTCGACAACTCGGACCCTCTGGCCGACAACATCGAGCAAAAACCCAGCAGCGATATTCAGGAGCCTTCCTACCAGCAAGAGTCCGCCCCTACCGTGGACAACCTGGAAGACGGCGACTGGAGCGAGCGCATCCCCAACGAACTGCCGGTCGACACGGCCTGGGAAGACATCTACCAGACCAGCGCCAGCAGCCTGCCCAGCAGCGATGATGACGAGTGGGACTTCACCACGCGCACCTCGGCCGGCGAGAGCCTGCAAAGCCATCTGTTGTGGCAATTGAACCTGGCACCGATGTCGGACACCGATCGCCTGATCGCCGTGACACTCATCGACTGCATCAACAACCAGGGTTACCTCGACGAAACACTCGAAGAGATTCTGGAAGCCTTTGACCCGGAACTCGATATCGAACTCGACGAGATCGAAGCCGTCCTGCACCGCATCCAACAATTTGAGCCAGCCGGCATTGGCGCCCGCAACCTGGGCGAGTGCTTGCTGCTGCAACTGCGCCAGTTGCCCGCCAAGACGCCCTGGATCAACGAAGCCAAGCGTCTGGTCACCGACTACATCGACTTGCTCGGCGCGCGTGACTACAGCCAGCTGATGCGGCGCATGAAGCTCAAAGAAGACGAGCTGCGCCAGGTCATCGAACTGGTACAAAGCCTCAACCCGCGTCCGGGTTCGCAGATCGAGTCCAGCGAAGCGGAATACGTGGTTCCTGACGTCATCGTCCGCAAGGACAACGACCGCTGGCTGGTCGAGTTGAACCAGGAATCGGTGCCACGCCTGCGGGTCAACCCGCAATACGCAGGCTTCGTGCGCCGTGCCGACACCAGCGCCGACAACACCTTCATGCGCAACCAGTTGCAAGAAGCCCGCTGGTTTATCAAAAGCCTGCAGAGCCGCAATGAAACGCTGATGAAAGTAGCGACCCAAATCGTCGAGCATCAGCGTGGCTTTCTGGAATATGGCGATGAGGCCATGAAGCCGCTGGTACTGCATGACATCGCAGAAGCTGTCGGCATGCACGAATCAACGATTTCGCGCGTCACCACACAAAAATTCATGCATACCCCGCGCGGTATTTATGAATTGAAGTACTTTTTTTCCAGCCACGTCAGCACCTCGGAAGGCGGTGAATGCTCGTCCACCGCGATCCGCGCGATCATCAAAAAACTGGTCGCCGCTGAAAATCAGAAAAAGCCATTGAGTGACAGCAAGATCGCTGGTTTACTGGAGGCACAAGGTATTCAGGTGGCCCGTCGGACCGTCGCCAAGTACCGCGAATCCCTTGGGATTGCGCCTTCGAGCGAACGCAAGCGTTTGATGTAAGTACGGGTCACAGCGTTTCAGTGGCAGGCGCTTCGGCCTGTCACTTTATGCAATGGCAACAGAAGGAGAAACTGTATGCAAGTCAACATCAGTGGACAACATCTGGAAGTCACCCAAGCGCTGCGCGACTCGATCAATGACAAACTCGCACGTCTGGAACGTCACTACGACAAAATCACCAACGTGCAGGTGATCCTCTCTGTTGAAAAACTTCAACAGAAAATCGAAGCCACTCTCAATATTCCCGGCGGAGAAGTTGTCGGCAACGCGGTCAATGAAGACATGTACGCCGCCATCGACAGCCTCTACGAGAAGCTTGATCGCCAACTGAAAAAGCATAAGGAAAAGACTCAAAGCCTGCTCCAGGGCGCAACGGGTCGCTAATACTCCATCACCATGATTCGACTTGAAAATATCCTGACCCCCGGCCGTTCCTTGGTGAACGCGCCGGGCGGCAGTAAAAAGCGCGCACTCGAACAAGTTGCCAACCTGATCAGCCGGGAAGTACCTGATCTGGACGCGCAAAAAGTGTTTGAGGCGCTGATCGCCCGTGAAAAACTGGGTTCCACCGGTTTTGGTAACGGCATCGCAATACCTCATTGCCGTCTGGCTGGCTGCGAGTCGCCCATCAGCGCCTTGCTGCACCTGGACGCCCCCATAGATTTCGACGCCATCGATGGCGCACCGGTCGACCTTTTGTTCGTTTTGCTGGTGCCACAAGCGGCTACCGATGCGCACCTGGAACTGCTCCGGCAGATCGCCAGCATGCTCGACCGCAAAGACGTGCGTGACAGATTGCGCAACGCACCCAGCAACGAAGCGTTGTATCAGGTTGTTCTGGACGTACAGAACGGTCATTAATCATGCGCTTAGTCATTGTCAGCGGACGCTCCGGCTCCGGAAAAAGTACAGCCCTCGCGGTCCTCGAAGACAACGGTTTTTATTGCATCGACAACCTGCCGGCCGGCTTGCTGCCTGAGCTGGCGGAACGCGCACTGATCCACACAGAATTACCGCAACCGCTGGTCGCCGTCTCCATTGATGCGCGTAACCTGCCGAGCCACCTGTCGCGCTTTCCGCAATTGCTTGAGGAAGTGCGCAACCGGCATATCCAGTGCGATGTCCTGTATCTGGATGCCGATGAAGAAACCCTGCTCAAGCGCTTCTCTGAAACCCGTCGTCGGCACCCGCTGAGCAGTGAGAGCCGCTCGCTGGCAGAGGCCATTCGCGATGAAACCCACTTGCTCGGGCCGATTGCCGACCTCGCCGACCTGACCGTCAACACCACCAATCTGAACCTGTATCAGTTGCGCGATACGATCAAGTTGCGCCTGCTGAACAAGCCCGAACCGGGCACAGCGTTCCTGATTGAATCGTTTGGCTTCAAGCGCGGCATGCCGGTAGACGCTGACTTGGTGTTTGACGTGCGCTGCCTGCCCAACCCGTACTGGAAACCGGAACTGCGCGAGCAATCAGGCCTGGATCAACCCGTGGCGGATTACCTCGCTGCACAGCCGGATGTTGAAGAGATGTTTCAGGACATCTCCAGCTACCTGCTTAAATGGCTACCCCGCTTTGCCGCCAGCAATCGTGCTTATGTGACCATTGCTATCGGCTGCACAGGCGGCCATCACCGATCGGTGTATCTGACCGAACGGCTTGGCAAATGCCTGCAAGAAACTCTTAAGAACGTCCAGGTTCGCCACCGCGACCTGACCTGAAAGGACCCACCCTGCGATGCCTGCTCTGGAAATCGAAATCATCAACAAACTGGGCTTGCACGCTCGGGCATCAGCAAAATTCGTCGGCGTCGCCGGGAAGTTTCCGTGTCAGGTAAGAGCGGGTCGCACCCCTGAATCCATGGTCGACGGCAAGAGCATCATGGCCATGATGATGCTCGCTGCCGGCAAAGGCACCAAGATCCATTTGAAGACGGAAGGCGAGCAGGAACAGGAAGCGCTCGACGCACTGGTCAAGCTCATCAACAACTACTTCGATGAGGGTGAGTGAAGAGCAGCCCGGCGTAACGGTAGGAGCGAGCTTGCCTCGCGATCTTTTAAGATCAAAAGATCGCGAGGCAAGCTCGCTCCTACGGGTTTGTTGGGGATCAATACAGGGCGTTAGCCCAGTGCGGTGTCCATCACCATCATCAGGCAAAAGCCGATGCACAAGCCCAGGCTTGCGAGCTTTTCGTGACCGTTGCGCCGCGATTCGGGGATCACTTCTTGAGTGACCACCAACAACATCGCACCCGCCGCCAACGCCAGTCCAAATGGCAATAACACTTCGGCCAGGTTCACTAGCCAGGCACACAGCAGCGCAAATACCGGCTCAACCAGGCCGGAGGCCGCACCGATTAAGAACGCCTTGACCCGCGACATGCCTGCACCCGCCAGTACCAGCGCGATCACCAGGCCCTCCGGGACGTCCTGCAAGGCAATGCCCATCGCCAGGCTGTCAGCATCTGGCATGCCGCCGCCCGCTGACACCCCGACCGCCATCCCTTCCGGGATGTTGTGCGCAATGATGGCAATCACGAACAGCCAGATGCGCGGCGCAATCACGGGCTCGCCGGGCTTGCTGATGATCATTTCAGGGGCAGCCCCGGAGACCTTGAGGTCGACCAGAAACAGAAAGAATGCCCCCAGCAAAATACCCGCACTGACCAGGCCGCTAGCGCCCCATGACGACAGCCCAAGATTTTGCGCCGCCGCAATGCCCGGCACAATCAACGAGAATGCCGTGGCCGCCAACATGACCCCCGCCCCAAAACCCAGCAAGGTGTCGCTTACCGCAACCGGCATTTTGCGGATAACCAATACCGGCACGGCGCCCAAAGCGGTGCCCAGCGCACACAGCGCACCGCCTTGCAGAGCCCGCAACAACCTGGGTTCAAGATCCAGCCAGACCAACCCCTTGGCCACCAGCAAGGCCGTGCCCGCCAACAGCAAGAGCGTGCCCAGCGCATAGCGGAACATCCGCACGCCACCCACCGCTAATATTTGCGTGCCCATAATCTGCCTGAATCCTTCTTGGTCGGCTTAGGCAATCGCAGCTGCATAGCGCCGCTCGACTTCGGGCCAATTAATCACGTTGTAAAACGCATTAATGTATTCCGGACGGCGGTTCTGATAACGCAGGTAGTAAGCGTGCTCCCAAACGTCCAGCCCCAGAATCGGGGTGTTGCCGTTCATCAGTGGGCTGTCCTGGTTACCGCTGCTTTCGATGATCAGTTTTTTCTCGGGGTTCACGCTGAGCCAGGCCCAGCCGCTGCCGAAACGGGTCAAGGCCGCTTTGGTGAAGTTTTCCTTGAACGTCTCCAGCCCACCCAGCTGTTCATCAATGGCCTTGGCCAATGCGCCTTTTGGGGTGCCGCCGCCGGTTGGGCTCATGACTTCCCAGAACAGTGAGTGGTTGGCATGCCCGCCGCCCTGGTTGATCACCGCTGCACGCAGTTTTTCTGGCAGTTCCTGGACGCTGGCGACCAGTTTTTCAACTGGCCATTTTGCCCACTCCGTGCCATCGACCGCGGCATTGAGGTTGTTGATGTAGGTCTGATGGTGCTTGGTGTAGTGAATTTCCATGGTTTGCGCATCGATATGCGGCTCAAGCGCGTCGTAGGCGTAAGGCAAGGCAGGCAAGGTGTAAGTCATATCAATGTGCTCCTGAGTGATGGCCGCTGACGGTTGAGAATTCGTGACTTGACTGAGTCACAGGGCTTTTGAGCAACAGTTCGGAGCGCGGGTATTCGCCGTGATCGCTGATAAAGTTCAAAAGCTCAACGTAGGTTTTGCTGCTCTGACGCAGCGCTGCTTCACGCAGCGCAGGCGCCAGGCGGGGGTTCTGCATGGTTTGCAGTAACCGCTGGTGAATCGCGCACAGGTACTCAACGCTCTCCTCCGGCTGGTTAAGGCGCAAATGCAGATCCGCCAGGTTGTGGTGGGAAATGACACAGGCCGCCACTGCTTCGTCGGCATCACTCCAGCGCTCAAACAGCACTTGTGCCAGTGCCAGCGCCTGCAAGTAATGTTCTCGAGCATCGACCAGCTCGCCCTCAGCGAAACAGCGGTTGGCTCTTTCGATCGTGCGTTTCCAGTGCTCCATGTGAACCTCCAAAGCAGTGTGTGGGGCGTGGGGTTAAACGCCGCCGGCGGTCAATTTCTCGGGGTTGAGCAAGACTTCAAGCTGGCTGCGCGGCAGATCGGTGTACTCAAGGGCCACATCAATCACCGGGCGCCCCTGCTGGTAGGCGGTCTTGGCAATTTCGGCCGCCTTTTGATAGCCGATGATCGGGTTCAACGCCGTGACCAGGATCGGGTTGCGCGACAGCGCTTCCTTGAGCTTGGCTTCGTTAACCTTGAAGGTGGCAATGGCTTTGTCGGCCAGCAAGCGGCTGGAGTTGGCCAAGAGCTCGATGCTGCTCAACAGGTTGTGTGCAATCACCGGCAGCATCACGTTGAGCTCAAAGTTGCCTGACTGCCCGGCAATGGTGATCACCGTGTCATTGCCGATCACCTGGGCGGCAACCATGGCGGTGGCTTCCGGGATCACCGGATTGACCTTGCCCGGCATGATCGACGAGCCCGGCTGCAAGCCTTGCAGTTCAATTTCACCCAAGCCTGCCAGCGGGCCCGAGTTCATCCAGCGCAGGTCGTTGGCGATTTTCATCAGCGATACAGCGGTCGCTTTAAGCTGGCCCGAAACAGACACTGCGGTGTCCTGCGAACCAATCAAGGCAAACAGGTCTTTACCCGGCGTGAATTGCACGTGGGTCAGCGCACTGAGTTGTTGGCTGAACAGCGCAGCGAATTGCGGGTGCGCGTTGATCCCCGTGCCCACCGCCGTGCCGCCCTGGGCCAGCGACTGCAAGGCCGGTTGCAGAGTGTGCAGGTGCTCGATATTGGCCTTGAGCTGCTGTGCCCAGCCATTGAGCACCTGGCTCATGCGCACTGGCATGGCGTCCATCAGGTGGGTACGCCCGGTTTTAACGTAGACGTGAACCTGCTCGGCCTTGTGCTCAATCACCTGAACCAGATGCTTGAGGGCTGGCAGCAGTTCTTCGTGCAAGCCCAGAGCGGCGCTGACGTGAATGGTGGTCGGGATAATGTCGTTGCTGCTTTGCCCACAGTTGACGTGATCGTTGGGGTTGACCACTTCGCCCAGCACGCGGGTCGCCAGCGTGGCGATGACTTCGTTGGCGTTCATGTTGGAACTGGTGCCCGAACCGGTCTGGAAAATATCCACCGGGAAGTGCTCCATAAAATCGCCGGACAGCAATATCTGCGTGGCTTCGACAATGGCATTGCCCTGCGCTTCGCTGATTTGCTTGAGTTCAACGTTGGCCTTGGCGGCAGCGGCCTTGGCCAGAATCAGTGCACGAATGAATTGCGCGGGCATGCGCTGATGGCTGATCGGGAAGTTGTCTACCGCACGCTGTGTTTGCGCGCCATACAGCGCGGCCTCAGGCACGTGCAATTCACCCATGCTGTCCCGTTCGATACGCGTATTACTCATCAGGAAATCCTTGCAGCAGTTCTGTTAAAGAAATTGAAGGTTCGAGTTCGCAGGTCGCCAATTGCCAGGCAAAGCTTTGCCAGCGCTTGAGGCGGCAGTTACACAGGGCTTGAGTTTCCATGTCACGCAGCGGGCGCCATGCATGGTCCAGGCACAGGTTGCGCCAGTGCCACGGCAGGGCCGTATCAGCGGCGGTGTCCAGCAAGAGCCGGAACGCGGTAGCAGAAATCATCCAGGGAGAAGTCGCCGTGCAACCGGCCAGGTATCGGCCTTCGGCCAGATAGTGCTCAATCAGGCGCGGCTCGTCGGGCGCCAGGCCGCAACGGATCTGGCGGCTCATCCAGCGCCAGCTTTCCAGATAAGGGCCTTCATGCAAGGCTGAACTCATGACCTAGGCTCGCTCGATAATGAGATTCATTATTAAGCGATATTGATTATCAAAACAAGCCTGCGTTAGACACACACCTGTAGGAGCCAACTGTCTTTCGCTTTGCCCGACAAACGCACATATCAGGGTGGCAGGCGCTAAGTTTGCCTTCCG
>NZ_WIWK01000209.1:0-3556 GCF_009600165.1 Pseudomonas sp. FSL R10-0399 | reverse complement strand
AGCGCGAGCAGCAGCGTCTGCGCCAGGCGCGGGATCTGGCGCACGCGGCGTTGCGGGCGGATACCCGCGATGGTCGGCATATCGAAGTGTCTGCCAACATCGCCTCGCTGGCCGAGGCTGAGCAGGGCATGAGCCTGGGCGGTGAAGGTGTGGGCTTGTTGCGTTCCGAGTTCTTGTATCTGGAGCGCAGCAGCGCGCCGAGCCACGACGAACAGGTCGCGACCTACAGCGCCATTGCCCGCGCGGTTGGCCCTGACTACAACCTTGTGGTGCGCACGCTGGATGTGGGCGGTGACAAACCCTTGGCCTACGTGCCGATGGAACCTGAGGCCAACCCGTTTTTAGGCATGCGCGGGGTTCGCCTGTGTCTGGAGCGTCCTGAACTGCTGCGAGAGCAGTTCAGCGCGATTTTGGCCAGTGCCGACTTGACCCGTCTGCACATCATGTTGCCGATGGTCACCCAAGTGTCCGAGTTGCGCCTCGCCCGCCAGTTGCTGGAGGAGCAAGCGCAACGCCTGGGCATTACCCGGTTGCCCAAGCTTGGGATCATGATTGAAGTTCCGGCGGCCGCGCTGATGGCTGACGTGTTCGCCCCTGAAGTCGACTTCTTCTCGATTGGCACCAATGACCTGACCCAATATACCTTGGCGATGGACCGCGACCACCCGCGTCTGGCCAGCCAGGCCGACAGTTTTCACCCGGCGGTACTGCGCCTGATCGCCACGACCGTCAAGGCCGCGCATGCCCACGGCAAGTGGGTGGGCGTGTGCGGCGCGCTGGCGTCCGAGTCATTGGCGGTGCCGCTGCTGGTTGGCTTGGGCGTGGACGAGTTATCGGTGAGCGTCCCGTTGATCCCGACTATTAAAGCGCGGGTTCGTGAGCTGGAATTCAAGGACTGCCAAGTGTTGGCGCAGCAGGTGCTGGGGCTGGAAAGTGCAGAGCAAGTGCGTGCTGCCTTGCAGCCGTCGCAAACGGCTAACGTTGCTCATTCATTGGTGCTGGAGAACTGAACATGTTTGCAAAATTGCAGCAGGCTTTTTGGAAAGCACTGACCCCGGACCTGGTGGCGGATGAGCCCGCCCCCAATGTGTCGACGCTGGCGAGCGCGGTGGTCGCGGCCCTTGGCGGCGCCAGCAACCTCAAGTCCGAGCAGCGCGTGGCGTTGACCCGCATCCGCGTGGAGTTGAACGACACGTCACGTGTTGACCCTCACGCTCTGCGACTGGCGGGTGTGCCGGGGGTGATGACCCTGGCGGGCGGTGTGGTGCATTTGGTGGGCGTTAACGACTGAAAACTGCCCTCTCCCTAACCCTCTCCCGGAGGGAGAGGGGACTGACCGAGTTGTTCCACAAGATGCATCGACCTGAGAAACCGAGTCGATTATGGATTCACTGGAGTCATTTCACGTTACTGCACCTCTGCAATATCCCCCAGTCTGTTCCCTCTCCCTTGGGAGAGGGCCAGGGCGAGGGGCTTTTGCAGTCCGTCGTCACCCCACCCTTACCGTTTCGCAGTTGCAGGTGTATCGTATTCGCCTTTTGCGGGCGCTGAGCCCGCGCCGGATACGAGAGGTAGTTAAGTCCATGTCCTTTACCCGTCGACAAATACTCGGTGGTTTAGCCGGCCTGGTCGTGGTGGGTGTTGGCGCAGGGGGCGCTTCGCGTTACTGGTTGGGCAAGATGGCCGATGAGCAGGCCGGTCACGATTACGAGCTAATTGCCGCGCCGCTGGACGTTGAGCTGGTGCCCGGTCATCAGACCGAGGCCTGGGCTTTTGGCCCTTCGGCGCCGGGCACTGAGCTACGGGTGCGCCAGGGTGAATGGCTGCGGGTGCGGTTTATCAACCATCTGCCGGTTGCGACCACGATCCATTGGCACGGCATCCGCCTGCCTCTGGAAATGGACGGCGTGCCGTACGTCTCGCAATTGCCGGTGCTGCCTGGCGAATACTTCGATTACAAGTTCCGGGTGCCCGATGCGGGCAGCTATTGGTATCACCCCCACGTCAACAGCAGCGAAGAACTGGGCCGAGGCCTGGTCGGCCCGCTGATTGTCGAAGAGCGCGAGCCTACGGGCTTCAAGCACGAGCGCACGCTGAGCATTAAAAACTGGCACGTCGATGAAGAAGGCAACTTTTTGCCTTTCAGCATCACCCGTGAGGCGGCGCGTGGCGGTACGGCGGGGCGTTTGTCGACGATTAATGGCAGCCATGTGCCGACCATTGAATTGCCTGCCGGGCAAATCACCCGCGTGCGAATTCTCAACCTCGACAACACCCTGACCTATCGCCTGAATATTCCCGGCGTCGAGGCGCAGATCTATGCGCTGGATGGCAACCCCATCGAGCCGCGCCCGCTGGGCAAAGAGTATTGGCTGGGCCCCGGCATGCGTATTTGCCTGGCGATCAAGGCCCCGGCTGCGGGTGAAGAACTGTCGTTGCGCGATGGTCCGGTGCGTTTGGGCACGCTGTTGTCGGTGGCCAATAACGATGCACCTGCACAATGGCCGCCCGCCTTGCCGGCCAATCCGATTGCCGAGCCTGATGTCGACAAGGCCGAGAAGATCAATTTCAACTTTGAATGGGTCGGTTCCGTGTCCGAGAACCTGGGCACGGATCAGCCGCCGAGCCTGTGGCAGATCAACGGCGTAGCCTGGGACATCAAAGACAAAACCTGCGCTGACCGGCCGATTGCCAAGCTCAAGCTGGGCCAGAGCTACGTGTTTGAATTCAAGAACATGACCCAGTACCAGCATCCAATCCACCTGCACGGCATGAGCTTCAAGGTGCTGGCGTCCAATCGCAAAAAAATCACGCCGTATTTCACCGACACGTACCTGTTGGGCAAAAACGAGCGTGCCCGCGTGGCCCTGGTGGCCGATAATCCCGGCGTGTGGATGTTCCACTGCCATGTGATTGACCACATGGAAACCGGCCTCATGGCCGCTATTGAGGTTTCCTGATGCGACAAGGGCGTCAACCCCAGATTATCGACCGCAGCCGCGATCAAGACTTTATGCGTGAAGCGCTGGCGCTGGCGGCGCAAGGCGCGGCCTTGGGTGAAGTGCCGGTGGGCGCGGTGCTGGTGCAAAACGGTGAAATCATCGGCCGTGGTTTCAACTGCCCCATCAGCGGCAGCGACCCCAGCGCCCATGCCGAGATGGTCGCCATCCGCGCCGCCGCCACGGCGGCCAGCAACTACCGGCTGCCCGGCAGCACGCTGTACGTGACGCTCGAGCCGTGCAGCATGTGCGCAGGCTTGATCGTGCATTCACGGGTGTCGCGGGTGGTGTTCGGTGCGCTGGAGCCCAAGGCCGGGATTGTGCAAAGCCAGGGGCAATTTTTTACCCAGGGCTTTTTGAACCACCGGGTGGTGTTTGAAGGCGGGGTGCTGGCCGACGAATGCGGCGCCATCCTCAGCGAATTCTTCAAGGCCCGCCGGGCGAAATAATCCGCCCATTCACACTGTAGGAGCGAGCTTGCTGTGGGAGCGGGCTTGCTCGCGATGAGATCACCTCGATATACATGATGTACCGAGGTGTTCATATCGCGAGCAAGC
>NZ_WIWK01000208.1:0-3609 GCF_009600165.1 Pseudomonas sp. FSL R10-0399 | reverse complement strand
GCGCGCGCTCTTCAACTCTAGACCCAGTTTGCTGCGCGACAGCGCGGCGTCGAAGACGGGGCGGCCCCTCCTACAGATATCCAAGAGATGTATAGAACACAGCACCCGCTCTATGAGAATCTTGCAGCCCCTGCTGTGTGGGTCTTGCGGAGAGTTCCCCTTTGGTTTCATTAAATGATTGGCTGAGCTTCACCTTTATCGCCATGCTCGTGACGCTCACCCCCGGGCCTGCGGTGATCATGTCGTTGTCCAACTCCATCAGCCATGGCCCGTGGCGGGCGATGATCGGCTCGCTGGGCAATGCCATCGGGCTGCTGCTGATTGCCTCCGCCACCAGTGCCGGCCTCGGTGCACTATTGATCGCGTCTGCCACGGCGTTCCTGGTACTGAAGGTCGCAGGGGCCAGTTACCTCATTTATCTGGGCATCAAACAATGGCGCAGCCGTAATCGCGCGTTTGATAACGTGCAGGCCAATCCCTCGGAAAATCTGTCGGGCTGGAAGCTGTTCACCAAGGGCTTCTCGGTCGCGATTACCAACCCCAAAGCCATCCTGTTCTTTGCCGCCTTCTTGCCGCAGTTCATTCAGGGCGGTGACTCCAGCCTGTCTTACCTGGCCGTGCTGATCATCACGTTTGCCGGCTGCTCGATTGTCGCTCACCTGTTTTACGCCCTGCTCGCACAGACGCTAAAAGGCTATTTGGCGACGCCAGCGCGGGCCAAAGCCCTTAACCGCTTGTTTGGCGCCTCGTTTATGGGCCTGGGCATCAGCCTGTTGACCATCCGCGGCAAAGTCGCCTGACCCCGCGACACAGGAGCTGGACGCCATGTTCAGCTCCACCCCTCCAGGCGCATCGTCGCTCGCACCAGCCGCTGTTCTTCGTTTTCGATCTCTTTAAGACTTTCACTGATGCTCTGAATATGAGCGATCGCCGCCTTGCGCGCCTGCTCCGGCAAGCGACCGGTCACGGCGTTGTACAGCCGCGCGTGCTGGCGGTCGATTTGGCGCTTTTGCGGCTCGCGGTGGTAGAGGTTATTGACCGACGCAAACACCGTGTTCAACAACAGATCAGTGAGTGAACGCAGGGTCTGCACCAGCACCGGATTATGCGACGCCTCACAAATGGCCAGGTGAAAGGCATGGTCCAGACGTGCATGGGCAGACGCATCGAGGGAACGGTTATGGGCATCGAGCAAGGCGTGATAACTGCGGGTGATCAGCACAAAATCGGCGTCGGTACCGCGCAAGGCGGCCAGCCGTGCAGATTCGCCCTCCAGCAAGCTGCGCACTTCAAACAGGTCATACAGCGTGCGCGGTTGCGAGCTAAACAAGTGCATCAGCGGCGACGCACTCGCCTCGCCGGAAAGATCAGCAACGAAAGAACCCTTGCCCTGCTCGGTCTTGATGATGCCGCGAGCGCGCAGCAGTTTCAGGCCTTCACGCAGGGCGGTACGGGACACACCGAGTTTTTCGGTCAGGCGCCGTTCCGAGGGCAGCAACTGCCCGGTCTTGAGGACGCCATCAACGATCAGGCGTTCGATGCGCTCACACACCACATCGGCAACTTGCGGGTTACGCGGTGATTCCATTCTGTCCATAAACACTCCAACTGGTACGACCAGTTCGGTCGGCACAATCCTGTCGGTTTGCGCACACACCTAACGCATTGTTTTTGAATTTATTTTTATTTGAAACAAACAAGCGGCGCTGCAAAAACTGGTTCGACCAGTTCAACAACGTATGGACAGTAAATCGCCTCGGGCCAATGATGCAAGCCAGCACTCTCCGGCAACGGACCTCTAATAAAAATAAACAGGTGTCGCCCACCGACCATGAATATTCTTTACGACGAAGCCGTCGACGGGGTTCTGCCCGACGTCGACAAAAAAGCGCTGCTGCTGGCCCTGCAAACACAGGTGCCCGACCTGAAAATCCTGCATGAGCCTGAGGAACTGAAGCCCTACGAGTGCGACGGTCTGTCGGCCTATCGAACCACGCCGATGCTGGTGGTCCTGCCCCATCACCTTGAGCAGGTGCAGACCGTGCTGCGGCTCTGCCATGAGCACAAGGTGCCGGTGGTCGCACGCGGCGCGGGCACGGGCTTGTCGGGCGGCGCCTTGCCATTGGAAAAAGGCTTGCTGCTGGTGATGGCGCGCTTCAACAACATCCTCCACATCGACCCCGCCGCCCGCACCGCGCGGGTTCAGCCGGGGGTGCGCAACTTGGCGATCTCCCAGGCTGCCGCGCCCTATGGTTTGTACTACGCGCCGGACCCTTCGTCACAAATCGCCTGTTCGATTGGCGGCAATGTGGCCGAAAACGCCGGTGGCGTGCATTGCCTGAAGTACGGCCTGACCGTGCACAACGTATTGCAGGTCGAGATCCTCACCGTGGACGGCGAACACCTGACCCTCGGCTCGCAAGCACTCGACTCGCCGGGGCTGGACCTGTTGGCGCTGTTCACGGGGTCCGAGGGCATGCTCGGGGTGATCACCGAAGTCACCGTCAAGCTGCTGCCCAAGCCGCAAACCGCCAAGGTGCTGCTGGCCGCGTTCGATTCGGTCGAGAAAGCCGGGCGCGCGGTGGGCGACATTATTGCGGCGGGGATTATTCCGGGCGGTCTGGAAATGATGGACAACCTGGCGATTCGCGCCGCCGAAGACTTTATCCACGCGGGTTACCCGGTCGACGCCGAAGCCATCCTGTTGTGCGAACTCGATGGCGTTGAGGCCGACGTACACGATGACTGCGAGCGCGTGCGCCAGGTGCTGGAACTTGCGGGAGCCACCGAAGTGCGTCAGGCCCAGGATGAGGCCGAGCGCGTGCGGTTCTGGGCCGGACGCAAAAATGCGTTCCCGGCGGTGGGCCGCCTCTCGCCAGACTATTACTGCATGGACGGCACCATTCCACGCCGCGAGCTGCCCGGCGTGTTGCAAGCGATCGCTGCACTGTCAGCCGAATACGACTTGCGCGTGGCCAACGTGTTTCACGCCGGTGACGGCAATATGCACCCGCTGATCCTGTTTGATGCCAACCAGCCCGGCGAGCTGGACCGCGCCGAAGCGCTGGGCGGCAAGATCCTCGAACTGTGCGTGAAAGTCGGCGGCAGCATCACCGGCGAACACGGCGTGGGCCGCGAAAAAATCAACCAGATGTGCGCGCAGTTCAACAGTGATGAGCTGACCCTGTTCCATGCCGTCAAAGCCGCGTTCGACCCCGGCGGGCTACTCAACCCCGGCAAGAACATCCCCACCCTGCACCGCTGCGCCGAATTTGGCGCGATGCACGTGCACATGGGCCAGTTGCCCTTCCCTGAACTGGAGCGTTTTTGATGCGCAGTGAACATGATGTCGACAACAGCGCCGCGTTGCTGCAACAGGTCAACCAGGCCCTGCACAGCGCCACGCCCTTGCGCATTCAGGGGGCTGACAGCAAAGCGTTTCTGGGCCGTCCGATGACCGGCGAAGTGCTCGACACCCGCTCCCACCGGGGCATCGTCAGCTACGACCCGACCGAGCTTGTGATCACCGCCCGCTGCGGCACGCCATTGGCCGAGCTGGCCGCCGCCCTGGACGCGGCACAACAGATGCTGCCATGCGAACCGCCGTCT
>NZ_WIWK01000207.1:0-3681 GCF_009600165.1 Pseudomonas sp. FSL R10-0399 | reverse complement strand
GGGCACGCGCCCAAATACCGTCAAGGTGAGGCACAGTGGCCCGCGCGTGGTGTCGCCGCCGATCAGCCGCAGGTCGCACGCCTGGGCCATGACGTTCAAGCCTCGGGCAAACGCGTCCAGCCAGGCGGCTTCAACCGTCGGCAACGTCAGGGCAAGGGTAAACGCAACAGGGGTGGCGCCCATGGCCGCCAAATCACTGGCCGCCACTGCCAGCGCACGCTGACCGAGCAAGAAAGGGTCGCAAGGATCTGCGAAGTGCACCCCGGCTACCAGGGTGTCGGTGGAGATCGCCAGCTGTTCCCCGAAGGGAACATCCAGCAGGGCGCAGTCGTCGCCAATGCCCAAAGCAACGCCCACGCCGCCTTGCGCACAAGGCGCGGCAGCGAAGAAGTTGCGGATCAGCTCAAACTCGCCCATGGCCAACAGCGCGGGTTAGCGCTTGAACGCCTTGACTTCAGCTTCACGCAGGCGAGGTGCCAGTTTGTCCAGAACACCGTTGACGAACTTATGACCGTCAGTGGAACCGTAGACTTTTGCCAGCTCGATACCTTCGTTGATCACAACGCGGTAAGGCACGTCGACACGCTTGAGCAGTTCCCAGGTGGACAGGCGCAGAACCGCCAGTTCAACCGGGTCCAGCTCATCGATGGTGATGTCCAGGCATGGCACCAGGGCAGCATCGATCTCGGTACGATTGGCCGGTACGCCGTGCAGGATTTCGCGGAAGTAAGCGCCGTCAACGTCAGTGAAGTCGTTGTCCACGCGAAACTGGGCTTCGATCTCGTTCAGCGAGTGCTTGGCCATGTGCCATTGATACAGCGCTTGGGTCGCGAGCTGACGCGCTTCGCGACGCTTGGCGCTCTTGGAGGGCTTGCCAGCATCCGCAGGTTTAGGATCGCGCGGGTTGAAACGATCGCTTTCGTCGGAAATCACTTGGCCTCCAACGCTGCCAGCAGGCTGACCATTTCGAGAGCGGACAGTGCAGCTTCAGCGCCTTTGTTGCCAGCTTTGGTGCCGGAACGTTCGATGGCCTGCTCGATCGAGTCAACGGTCAGCACACCGAATGCAACCGGTACGCCAAACTCCATGGACACCTGAGCCAAGCCTTTGGTGCACTCGCCAGCCACGTATTCGAAGTGCGGAGTACCGCCACGAATAACAGCGCCCAGGGCGATGATGGCGGCGAATTCGTTGCGCTGGGCAACTTTTTGCGCAACCAGCGGAATTTCGAACGCACCCGGTGCACGGATGATGGTGATGTCGCTTTCTCTTACACCGTGGCGAACCAGGGCATCAACAGCACCACTCACCAGGCTTTCGACGACGAAGCTGTTGAAACGGCCGACGACGAGTGCGTAGCGACCTTTGGGGGCGATGAAGGTACCTTCGATGGTCTTCAGGGTCATTCGGTATGTCTCGTATTAAAGAGCCAGAACGCACTTGCGTGCGTTCTTTAAGGATATTGGGCCACGAATCGGGACTGGAAATGTCCGGTCATTATTCGGCGGGCACGTATTCTACAACTTCCAGATCAAAACCGGATATGGCATTGAACTTCATTGGTGAACTCATGAGGCGCATTTTGCGTACTCCGAGGTCACGCAAGATCTGTGAGCCTGCTCCGACGATGCTGTAAGTGGTCGGCTTTTTCACCGGTGCGGCATCGGCGGTTTCGCGAATGTGCGCCAGCAATACATCGCCATCCAGCGGGTGGCCCAGCAACAGCACCACACCGCTGCCCGCCTCTGCCACGGCGCTCATGGCGGCGCGCAGGCTCCAGCGGCCGGGCTGTTTGACCAGCAACAGGTCGCGCAGCGGGTCCATGTTGTGCACCCGTACCAGCGTCGGTTCTTCAGCGCAGATCTTGCCCAGGGTCAGTGCCATGTGCACGTCGCCTTCGACAGAATCACGATAGGTCACCAGGTTGAATTGGCCCAGTTCGCTGTCCAGTGGCTGCTCGGCAATCCGCTGAACGGTACGTTCGTGGATCATCCGGTAGTGGATCAAGTCGGCGATGGTGCCGATTTTGATGCCGTGTTCAGCGGCAAATGCTTCCAGCTCAGGGCGACGGGCCATGGTGCCATCGTCGTTCATCACTTCGCAGATCACGCCGCTTGGCTCGAAACCGGCCATGCGCGCCAGGTCGCAGGCGGCTTCTGTGTGGCCAGCACGGGCCAGGGTGCCGCCCGCTTGTGCCATCAGCGGGAAGATGTGGCCCGGGCTGACGATGTCATCGGCCTTGGCGTCTTTGGCAGCGGCGGCTTGTACCGTACGGGCACGGTCGGCGGCCGAAATGCCGGTGGTCACGCCGGTGGCGGCTTCGATGGACACGGTGAACTTGGTGCCAAAGCCGGAGCCATTGCGCGGCGCCATCAATGGCAACTTGAGCGTTTCGCAGCGCTCGCGGCTCATCGGCATGCAGATCAGGCCACGGGCGAAACGCGCCATGAAGTTGATGTGCTCAGCCTGGCAGCACTCGGCGGCCATGATCAGGTCGCCTTCGTTTTCGCGGTCTTCGTCATCCATCAGGATGACCATCTTGCCTTGGCGGATGTCTTCAACCAGTTCTTCGATGCTGTTGAGCGCCACGCGGCACCCCCTTATTTCAGGATTTTAGGTAGCCGTTGGCGGCCAGAAAACTTTCGCTGATACCACCCGAGGTCGGCTCGGCGGCTTTTTCGCCCAGCAGCAGGCGTTCGAGGTAGCGCGCCAGCAAGTCGACTTCAAGGTTGACCCGGCGACCTGGACGATAGTCGTCCATGATGGTTTCGCTCAGGGTGTGCGGAATGATGGTCAAGGAGAACTCGGCGCCATTGACCGAGTTGACCGTCAGGCTGGTGCCGTCGACGGTGATCGAGCCTTTGTGGGCGATGTACTTGGCCAGTTCCTTGGGTGCACGGATGCGGAACTCGATGGCACGGGCGTTTTCCTCGCGGGAAATCACTTCGCCTACGCCGTCAACGTGGCCACTGACCAGGTGGCCGCCCAGACGCGTGGTCGGGGTCAGGGCCTTTTCCAGGTTGACCCGGCTGCCGCTTTTAAGGTCGTTGAATGCGGTGCAATCAAGGGTTTCGCGGCTGACGTCAGCCATAAAACCGTTGCCCGGCAGCTCTACTGCGGTCAGGCACACGCCGTTGATCGCGATGCTGTCGCCGAGTTTGACGTCGCTCAGGTCGAGCTTGCCGGTCTCTACATAAACCCGCACATCGCCACCCTTTGGGGTCAGTGCGCGGATGTTGCCGATGGATTCGATAATGCCGGTAAACATGGGCGTTCCCCTTGAGAACAAAACCTGCGCTAAGCGAAGGCTGAGAATTATACGCTCGCGGGCGACACAGGTATGGCTGTGACTCGCCAGTCATCCCCTACCGCGCGCATTTCAGTGATTTTGAGCAACGGCGCTTCGCTCATGTGGGTCAGCGGCAGCTCAAGCAACGGCCTCGCGGTCGACCCCAAAAACTTGGCGGCGATGAATATCTGATACTCATCGACCAGGCCTTGCTCGGCAAAGGCGCCAGCCAGACGCGGACCTGCTTCAACTAACACCTCATTGACGCCACGGGCGGCCAGCGCCACCAGCAGTTTGCGCAAATCGACCTGGCCGTTGGCACCGTGGATCACCAGGCACTCGGGGCCGGTGCGGTATTGCTCGGCGGGCGGCACGCAGGTGGCGACCAAGGC
>NZ_WIWK01000206.1:0-3807 GCF_009600165.1 Pseudomonas sp. FSL R10-0399 | reverse complement strand
GGTGCCGGAGCTGGCTCACGGCTGCCGCCACCAAACAGGCTGGACAGAAAACTGCCGCCCGTAGCGGCCGGCGCAGGTGCAGCCGCCGCAGCGCGGGCCTGCTGCAATTCGGCTTGCAGTTGTTTGTTCTGTTGGTCGAGCTGCTTGATCGCCGCCTCTTGCACCAGAATTGCTTGGGTCATGAAATACGTCGCCAACGGCTGGCGTGCAATGTGATCGTTGATCAGCGACTGCGCTTGCGCGTCTCGCGGGGCCGCCTCTCGTTCAGCCTGTTGCAACCGGGTAAATAGCCCGTCAATCAGGGTTTGCTCTTCGCTGTTCATGACGACCTCGTTCGATTGTCGAAAAATCTGCTAACCGCCTACTACAGTAGGCACTCAAAAGTTATGGGGACGTTACGAGAAGTTTCAATGAACCTTTACCCAGCTTTACATTTGCTAACCGTCGCGTGTCATCGGTTAAAGTGGCGGACTGTTTCCAGACTGCTGAAACCTGACAATGAATCCGCTTACCGTTCTTCGTGACTCTCTGTACTTCATCCAGCGCAACCTCGGCCAAGTCATCACCCTGTGCTTGCCCTTGGTGATTCTTGAAGCCGTGCTGCAATACGTTGTGGACGACGCGGTAGGCCCGAATGCGTCACAGGGCTACGCGCTGATCGTCGGCCTGCTGGTCTACCCGTTGTACACCGGGGCGCTGATTGTGTTTCTCGATGCCCGCAGCCGGGGCGAAAGCCCGAGCAACCGCGACGTGCTGGCCCGGGCGCTCAGCCTGTGGCCCAAGTTCGCCCTGCTCGCCGCCATCAGCACGCTGCTGATTGTGCTGGGGCTGTCGATGTTCTTTATTCCTGGCATCTACCTCACCGTGGTTCTGGCGTTTTCCGAGTACAACCTGGTGCTGCGCGGCCAACCACCGCTGACGGCCATCAAGTCGAGCCTGATCATGAGCCGCGGCCATTTCTGGCGGATCTTCGTCTGCATTCTGGCGGTCATGGGGCCTTTGCTCCTGCTCAAGCAACTGAGCTTTTCGCTGGTGCCTGAAGACACCAACGCGGTGGTGACGGTGGCGCTGGAAAGCTTCAACAGTTTTCTGCAGTTGTTCCTCTCGGTGGTTCTGTTTCGGCTCTTTATGTTGATAAGCGAAAAGTCCGACACATAACCAAGAAAAATTCCTATACCCAGAGCCTTGGGGGGCCGCGCTGCCGTCAGGTATGCTCGGCACCTCCTTCGCCCCTCATAAGCAGAGCCCATGCCACGTATACTGCGCCCCACTGTATTAGGTTTAGTGCTGACCTCAGCGGTTGTGGCTGGCCTGATTTACAGCGTTACGTGGCGCCCGGACGCTAAAGAGGTGCTGGCGGTCAGTTGCCCCGTCGCAGCTCCCACGCTGGTGGCCGGGCAAGCGATCAAGATCATGACCTGGAACGTCCAGTACCTGGCCGGCAAGCGCTATGTGTTCTGGTACAACCTGATCGACGGCAGCGGCCCGGATGATCGCCCGACCCGTGAAGACATGGCCTTCAGCCTGGATGAAGTGGCGCGGGTGATTCGCGATGAGCAGCCCGACCTGATCCTGCTGCAAGACCTCGACGAAGAAGCCAAGGCCAGCGACTATCAAAACCAGCTCGCCCTGTTACAGGAACGCCTGGTCGACCTCTACCCGTGCAGCACCCAGGCCTTTACCTGGAAAGCCGACTTCGTCCCCGACCGGCATATTTTCGGCAGCGTCGGGCGCAAGATCGTCACCCTCAGCCGTTACCAGATCGAACACGCCGAGCGTCTGCAATTGCCGGTGGCCGAGAGCAACCTGATCAGCCGTCAATTCCAGCCCAAGCCCGCCATGCTGGTCAGCTACTTGCCGCTCAATGACGGTGGGCAACTGGTGGCCATCAACACCCAGCTCGATGCTGCGACCCTCAACAACAGCAACCTCAAGCGCCAAATGCAAGCGGCGGCAGCGCTGGTCGACAAATATGAAAGCCAGGGCACACCCTGGGTGATTGGCGGCAACTTCAACCTGCTGCCCATCGGCCAGTTCCTGCGTCTGCCCGCTGAGCAGCGCCTGGGCTACTCACCTGACAGCGAGCTGCATCTATTGTGGGAAAAGTATCCGATGCTCCCCAGCAACCCGGAAGCCACCGGCATAGACCGCGAGCAATGGCTGACCTTCTTTCCCAACAATCCCGCCGTCGGCGAGCCTGACCGCACCCTCGACTACCTGTTCTACAGCCCCAAACTGCAACGCGTTGAAGGCTATGTGCGCCAGGAAGACACCCAGGCTGTGTCAGATCACCTGCCGGTGGTCGGGCGGTTCTTGCTGCCGGCTGATTGAGCGGGCACAACGAAAAAGGGGGGCGACCGTTACCGGTCACCCCCCTTTTTTATTGCTCGCAGATGATCAGTTGCGGGCTGCCAGCGCGTCATTCACTGGCTGGTCTTTCTTCGCTTTGCCGCTGTCGGAAATGAAGATCACAGTGATCAGGATGCCAAACAGCGCAAGCCCGGCCAGCAGGTACAATCCGCTTTCGTAAGTGCCTGTCATTTCCTTGAGCGCACCAATGATGCCAGGGCCAAAGAAACCACCCAGGTTACCGACCGAGTTGATCAGGGCAATACCTGCCGCGGCACTGCTGCCACTCAGGTACAGCGCTGGCAGTGGCCAGAAAGGTCCCTTGGCGCCCATGATGCCAACCGTCGCCACACACATCGCGATGATGGCCAGGTTACTGCCGGTCAGCCAACCCGCCGTGCCCAGGCCACCCGCGATAAACAACAGGGAAATGATGACGAAGGCTGTGCGCTTCTGGAAACGGTCCGACAGGAAGCCGATGGTCACCATGCCGATGCATCCGACGACGTAAGGGATAGCGGTGATCCAGCCGATGTCCATGCCGCTGAAGCCTTGCTGCTTGATGATCTGTGGCAAGAACATCGACAGACCAATGTTGGCCGCCGTCGCGCAGAAGTAAATCATGCACAGGGCAAGGATTGACGGATTGCAGAACACTTTCCACAGAGACGACTTTTCGTCCAGCGCGACAGGGTGCGCCTTGGCATCTTTATCCAGTTCGGACATCAACCACTGACGCTCTTCATCGCTCAGCCAGGACGCCTGCTTCGGCGAATCCGGCAGGTATTTGAGGACCACGCCGAACAACAGCACGCCCGGGATCCCTTCAATCAGGAAGAGCCACTGCCAGCCTTTGAGGCCCAGCGCGCCATCCAGTTGCAACAGCGCCGTCGAGACCGGAGCACCAATGGCCAACGAGATCGGGATGGAGAGCATGAAAATCGAGATGATGCGTGCGCGGTAACGCACCGGGAACCAGTAGGTGAGGTACAGAATGACCGCAGGGAAGAAGCCCGCTTCAGCCACACCCAGCAGGAAGCGCATGATCAGGAAGCTTTTTGGGCCCTGAACCAATGCCATGCAGGTGGCGATCAGCCCCCAAGTGAAGAGGATGCGGGCAATCCAGCGGCGCGCACCGACTTTCGCCATGAGCAGGTTGCTGGGTACTTCGAACAGGCAGTAACCGATGAAGAACAAACCCGCGCCCCAGCCATAAACGGCAGCGCTCAGGCCAATGTCAGCGTTCATCGTCAGGGCGGCAAAGCCCACGTTGACCCGATCCAGATAGGAAATGATGTACAGGCAGATCAGTAGCGGCAAGAGCCTCAGAAAGATCTTGCGTGTCACCTGCTTTTCAATGGCAGTGCTCATAGTTAAGAACTGGCGGTTGCAGGATCTGAGTGCAACACGGTTATTGAATTGAAGCGGGAGCATCATGCCGCATCACCACGGCTTCTT
>NZ_WIWK01000205.1:0-3989 GCF_009600165.1 Pseudomonas sp. FSL R10-0399 | reverse complement strand
CCCGTGGTCAAGTCAGACCCCGCACCCGCCACACCTGCGGCGGCCGCTCCGGTGGTTGCGCCCACGCCCGCTCCACCGCCTCAGCCCAAGACCATTACCCGAGGCGTGGAGTACGTGCATGAGCCCGAACCCGAATACCCCGACAGTGCCCGTGAAGAGGGCAACGAAGGCACCGTGATTTTGCGCGTGCTGGTGGATATTCACGGCAAGCCCGGCGCCGTGGACATCGTGCGTTCCTCAGGTTTCGGCAGTCTCGATGAAGCGGGCAAAACGGCAGTGCGCGGCGCGCTGTTCAAGCCCTATCTGGAGGATGGCCATGCGGTGTCGGTGTACGTGATCGTGCCGCTGCGCTTTCAGCTCGACAGCTAGCACTCACCCCTATTTTTTATTGACGGGCCTGCCGGTCAGGGCAGCGCTCACCCCAAAGAAAGGAAAGACACATGGAAACCGGAACACTGGGTTTGAATGTTTTGTGGCAACAGGCCGACGTGGTCACCCGAGGCGTGGCCTTGATGCTGTTGGTGATGTCAGTGGCGTCCTGGTACGTGATGCTCGACAAACTGCTGCGTCTGGCGCTGTTTCGGCTGCGCTCGGGCAAACTTTTGGCGGCGTTCTGGGGCGCGCCGACGCTCAAAGAGGGTGTGCAGCAATTGGGCCAAGGCAGCGCCTGGGCTGAAGTGACCCACGCCGGTATCAGCGCCGCGCGCCAGCACCGTGATGCGCTGGATGGCGACATGAACCCGCCGCCGTTCAGCGAATGGCTGACCCGCGCCTTGCGCCAGTCCACCGCGACCATCGGCGGCAAGTTGCAAGGCGGTATGGCGATTCTGGCCACCGTGGGTTCCAGCGCGCCCTTTGTCGGTTTGCTCGGCACCGTGTGGGGCATTTATCACGCCTTGATGAAGATCGGTTTGTCCGGTGACGCCAGCATCGACAAAGTCGCAGGTCCGGTTGGCGAAACCCTGATCATGACGGCCTTGGGCCTGGCCGTGGCCATCCCCGCCACCCTGGGCTACAACCTGCTGGTGCGCAGCAACAAGCAGACCCTGGCAGAGCTAAGCAAGTTTGCCTTCGAGCTGCACGACCTGCTGGTGATCGGCGCCCGCGCAACCCCACGCAACGGGCTGCCTGCCCACAGCACCTTCAACGCCCAGGCGGAGTACGTCTGATGGCCGGTGGACTGTCGGGCGGGGACGACCTGGAAGAAGACGGCTTTAACCCCGAGATCAATACCACGCCGCTGGTGGACGTGATGCTGGTGCTGCTGGTGATTTTCATCATCACCGTCCCGGCCATTCAGCACTCGGTGAAGATCGACCTGCCCAAGGCCGCCGCGCAGCAAGACAACAAACCGCCGCCCTCGGTGGACCTGGCGCTGGACAACGATGGCCACCTGCATTGGGAGGACCACGACATCAGCGACAGCGACTTGCCCGCGCTGATCGCCGAAGCCGCCGCACGCCAGCCGGTGCCGGAATTGCACCTGCGCGCCGAGCGCAATACGCCCTATGAAAAGGTCGTTCAGGTGATGGCGGCGGCGCAGTCCGGTGGGCTGGACAAGATCGGTTTCGTGACCCAGGCCGTTACCCCTTAACCACGGCGTCGCCCTTCGCCCCACCCGTTTGGTCGGCCTTTATAGCCGACCACGGCGAAGTGCGCGCCACAGAAATCAACCAGGCCGTGAATGGCCGTTTTCGAAGGTGCAGTCATGTTTCGCAAATCCCCGTTGTATGTGCGTGCAGGTCTCGGTTTCGCAGCGCTTGCCATGGCCATGCCGTCTTTTGCCGCTGATGCTGCAGCGGCCATCGACGACAGTACCTTGGCCACTTTGCCGCAAGTCACGGTCAAAGCTGTCAAGCGCAAACCGGCGCTGCACCAGCAGACCAACAGCGGTGCCCTGGGCAGCCGCGCGGTGATCGATACACCGTTCTCGTTCAAAAGCGTCGGCAGCAGCGAGATCCAGGACCGCCAGGCGGGGATTTTGTCTGAGGCGGTCAAGTACGACGCGTCAGTCACCTCCATCAGTTCCAGCTATGGCACGCACCCCGCAACCCTCGCGGTGCGCGGCCTGCCGCTGGATGACCTGAACGGCTACAAGGTAGATGGCATGGCCAACATCAACCGGGGCGTGGAAATGCCCCTTGAGATGTTTGACCGCATCGATGTGCTCAAAGGCCTGTCAGGCTTCATGTATGGCTTCGGCAGCCCCGGCGGGATCGTCAACTACGTGACCAAACGGCCAACCGACAAGACCACCTTCAGCGTCGACGCCGGTTACGAGTCCAACAACCTGTACAAGGAACACCTGGACGTTGGCGGCCGCCTGGATGACCCGCGCTTCGGCTACCGGGTCAACCTGGTGCACGAAGAAGGCGATGCCGTTTCGGGTGACGCCAAGGTCAACCGCACAGCCGTCGGCGTGGCCCTCAACGCGCAACTCAGCGATGACCTGAGCCTGGACTTCGACACCCTGTACCAGACGCGTGATACCAGCGGCGGCACCGACATCATCGTCAACCCCAAAAACGCCTTGCCCAAACCCATTGACGGCAGCAAACGCCTGTACAGCAATGGCTCCTTTACCGATGTGGATTACAGCCTGTCGACGCTGAGTGCGACCTACAAGTTCTCACCCGACTGGACCGGCAAGCTGGCCTATCGCTACAGCGATTCGACACGCCGTTATTTGAAAGACCAGTACATCATTTCTAGCGATGCGGGCGGCTACTCCGACAAAGCATCGGCCGAGTACCACGGCTATGACTACAACGACGCCATGGGCACCCTGGAAGGCAAGTTCACCACCGGCTGGTTCAGCCACGACCTGGTGTTGGGCAGCAGTTACTCTCAACTGAACTCCGAAAAATCCGTGGTCAGTCCCAAAGGCACCGTGGGCAAGGGCAATCTGTACGACCCGACGATCTTCTCGGTGTACAACATCGACTACAGCGGCGGCACCTACGGCGATGACAACATCAAGGAAAGCGCCGTATTCGCCAGCGATACCATCGGCCTAGGTGAACACTGGTCGTTGCTGGCCGGCCTGCGTAACGAAGACTTCCGCGAGGAGACTCACGCCTCCTCGACCGCCCCTGCTGTCCAGTACAAGGCCCGACCCGCCACGCCAACGGTGGCGTTGATGTACAAACCCAACAAAGACGTGACCCTGTATGCCAGTTACGTCGAATCCCTGGAAAACGGCGGCACCGCGCCCACCACGGCGGTCAACTCCGAACAGACCCTGGGCCCGCTGCGCAGCAAGCAATACGAAGTGGGCGTAAAAGCCCAGCAGCGTAACTGGAGCGCCACGGCGGCGGCGTTTCGCATCGATCGGGGCGCCGAGTACACCAACGATGCCAACGTCTTCGTGCAGAGCGGCACCATCCGCTATCAAGGCCTGGAGTTGAACGCCAGCGTCGATGCCAC
This sequence comes from Pseudomonas sp. FSL R10-0399, assembly GCF_009600165.1. NCBI lineage: Bacteria > Pseudomonadati > Pseudomonadota > Gammaproteobacteria > Pseudomonadales > Pseudomonadaceae > Pseudomonas > Pseudomonas sp. FSL R10-0399. The sequence continues at coordinate 563 of NZ_WIWK01000205.1, read as the reverse complement.
CCCCAACCTGACCGTAGACGGAAGCGTCATGTCTCTGGACTCGGCCTACCACGATGCGGGCGACGGCGTGGATGGCAACCGCGCTGCCGGTGCAGCGCATTATCAAGCTGCAACACAAGTCACGTACCGTGTCCCGCAAGTGCCCGGCATGTTCCTGCACACCGGCGCCCAGCGTATCGGCGAAATGGCGGTGGACTCAGGCAACGTGCACACCCTGCCGGCCTACAGCCTGTTCGATGCCGGTGGCGGTTATCGTCTGCATTTGAGCGGCGGGCATGCACTGACCTTTGGCGCCAACGTCAGCAACCTGGCCAACAAAAAGTACTGGACCTTCTATCAGGAAAACTACCTGCAGCCGGGTTCGCCCCGTACGTTAACCTTCAACACGCGTTATGACTTCTAGGCCCGCAATGATAAAAACAACGTTCTTGAAGTACACAGTTCTGGCGCTGGGCATCTGCTTGGCGCTGCCCTCTGTGGCCGCACCCCTGGACACCGGCGGGCTGCGCCTGGACAAAGTGGTGCTGGTGATGCGCCACGGCATCCGCCCGGCAACCGACACC
>NZ_WIWK01000204.1:0-4446 GCF_009600165.1 Pseudomonas sp. FSL R10-0399 | reverse complement strand
TTGAACGGCTGCCGTGTTTTGAGAGCGCCGATGACTCAGTAGCCGGAAAACAGGGGGGTACTTCAGACCATCCTTAGCGGTCGCTTTGGGTTTTGCCTTGTTGGCCAGACCGCGTATTATTCCGCCAAGTATGTTGGAGTATTACTACATTGGCGGTTCGGCAATAAGACCTTGCGCGTACGTGTACGCCGTAGGCTGCCACAGAGACACAAACAACCCCCCAGGTGACGTTTAACAACGAACCAACAATTTTTCGGCCAGGCATGCGGCTGTTCGCTGGATGGGATGGTGGCCGTGAGTGTTTTAAGGAATGGTTTTGACAAAACGTAGACAGGTAGCAATTGTTGGTAGTGCTTTTCGTTTCCCCGGTTCTACAGCCAGCAGCTTCTGGCAGAACCTGATGGCGGGCCGCGATTTGGTAACTCAAGTCGATGCCTCACGCTGGGAACACGCCGAGTTTCTACACCCCGACAAAGCCAATCCGGCCACCACATACACCTTTGCTTCGGGCACCCTGGGTGATATCAGCGCGTTTGACGCGGGCTTTTTCAGCATCTCGCCTCGCGAGGCCATGATGATGGACCCGCAGCAGCGCATGCTGCTGGAAATGTGCTGGGAAACCTTCGAAAACGCCGGGGTCAAACCGTCGAGCCTGCGGGGCAGCAATTGTGGCGTCTATATAGGCATTGCCGGTGTCGAACAGGCCTACCGCCTGTTCGAGGACATGGCGTCCATCGACGCGGCCACGGCCACCGGCAATACCATGAGCATTGCTGCCAACCGCCTGTCATTTTTCTACGACCTGCGTGGCCCGAGCATGGCCATCGACACCGCGTGCTCGTCCTCGCTGGTGGCCTTTCACCAAGCGTGCCAGGCGATCCTCAGCGGCGATATTGATCAGGCCGTGACCGGCGGCATCAGCCTGCACATGCACCCGTTCGGGTTCATGATTTTCGCCAAGGCCTCGATGCTGTCGCGCACCGGGCGTTGCCAGTCGTTCGACCAAAACGGCGATGGCTATGCGCGCTCCGAGGGCGGTGGACTGTTCCTGCTCAAGGATTACGATCAAGCGCTGGCCGACGGCAATACGATTCTGGCGGTAGTAGCAGCCAGCTCGGTCAATACCGACGGTCGCAAGTCGAGCCTGACGCTGCCCAGCGCTGACGCGCAGGCGGCGTTGCTAAAGAGCACCTACGCCAAGGCCGGGATTGATCCATCGCAACTGGACTACCTCGAAGCCCACGGCACCGGTACCGCCGTTGGCGACCCGATTGAAAGCCGTGCCATTGGCGAGGCGCTGGGGCAGGCCCGTGGAGCCGGCAACCCGCTGCCGATCGGTTCGGTCAAAAGCAACCTGGGACACCTGGAAGCCGCGTCCGGCGTTGCTGGTCTGATGAAGGCGCTCAATTGCCTGAGCGAACGCATGGTGCCCGCCACCATCGGCGCTGAAGTGCTCAATCAGACGATCCCGTTTGCTGACCTCAACCTGCACGTCGTCACCGAAAACCAGCCGCTCAAGGCGCAAGGGCAACTGACCGTCGGCATTAACTCGTTCGGCTTTGGTGGCGCCAACGCCCACGTTATTTTGCAAAGCGCCGAACCCGCCACTGCCAGCCGTGAGTCCATGCCTGGCCATCGTTTGCCGCTGATGCTCAGCGCCAAAGAGGCGGATGGCTTGCGCGCAACCGCGCAGGACTTCGCGGAGTATTTGGCCACTCAGCCCGAAACCGACTTTTACGACGTGGCCTATCAGGCCCTGTTCCGCCGTGATGCCCACGCCCATCGCTTGCTGTTGATCACTGCTGATCCGGCCGAAGCGGCGCAGGCGCTGGCTGACTATGCCCAAGACCCAAGCCTCAGCGAACTGAGCTCGGTGGTCGAAGCCGGGCAAGCGCTGGACAACCCTCAGGGCCCGGTCTTCATCTACTCCGGTAACGGTTCACAGTGGCAGGGCATGGGCCGGGCAATGCTCGGCAATCCACTGTTTGAAGCGGCAGTGGCCGAAGTCGATGCGCTGTTCCAGCCGTTGGCCGGTTATTCGCTGCGGGCCGAACTGCTGGGCGACAACGGCGATGACCGTTACGCGCGCACCGAAATCGCGCAACCAGCGCTGTTTGCCTTGCAAGTCGCGGTCACCCGCGTACTGGCGGCGCAGGGCATTGAACCGGTGGCCGTGATTGGTCACAGCGTTGGTGAAGTAGCTGCCGCGTGGGCCAGTGGCGCTCTGAGTCTGGAAGATGCCACCCAGGTGATTTTCCATCGCAGTCGCCTGCAAGGGCTGACCCGTGGCAACGGACGCATGGCGGCCGTTGGCCTCAGCGCCGAAGCCACCTCAGCCGTGCTGGTGGAATTGGGGCTGGACAACCAACTGGTGATCGCGGGCGAAAACAGCGCTCGGGGCGCCACCGTGGCCGGGCCGCTTGAAGCGCTGACGCAATTGGAACAAGTGCTGACCGAACGTCAGGTGTTTATCCGCCTGCTGGATCTGGACTACGCCTTCCACTCGCCGGCCATGAACCCGATCGAGCAGCAAGTGATTGCTGATCTGACCCACATCCGCCCGCGCAGCACCACATTGCCTTTCTATTCCACCGTGGTCGGCGGCGAGCTAGACGGTCAACGACTGGACAGCCGCTACTGGTGGCAGAACATCCGCATGCCGGTGCTGTTCCAGGGCGCCATGGACACGCTGGTAGGGCAGGGCTTCAACCTGTTTGTCGAAGTTGGCCCGCACCCGATTCTGCGTGCCTACGTCACCGATGCACTGACCCAGGCCGAACGCCCTGGTCAAGTGATTGGCACCTTGCTGCGCAAAGATCACAGCCTGTCCTTGCTGGAGCGCTGCGTCGCCAAACTGCTGATTGCCGGTGCCCAACCGAACTGGCAAACGTACTTCCCGGTGGCCGGGCGCAATGTGCGCCTGCCTAACTACAGCTGGCAGCGCGAGCATTTCCAGCTGCCGGTCAGTGCCGAGTCGTTCGGCGTACTGCAACGCGAACGCGTACACCCTTTATTGGGCTACCCGCTCACGGACCGCACGCTGACCTGGGAAAGCCGCCTCGACACGCAATTGTTCCCGAGCCTGGGCGACCACAAAGTCGGCGAAGCCGTGCTGTTCCCCGGTGCCGGTTTTACCGAACTGGCGCTGGCGGCGGCCTTGCTGCACCAGCCGGGCGAGTTCGTCGACATCGAAGAACTGGAAATTCACAACCCGCTGCTGCTCAGCCACGAAGGCAGCAAAAAGATTCGGGTCAATATCGAACAGGCTGATGGCACCTTGCACATCACCTCCCGCAGCCTGGCCCAGCAAGAAGAATGGGTACAGCACGTGGTTGCGCGTCTGCCCGGCGAAGCGCGCGGCGTGATGCTCGGCGGGCGTGCCCCGGCCTTGCCACAACGCCCTGCAGACTTCACTGGCGAGCAACACCTGGCACTGACCTGCGCGGTCGGCCTCAACTACGGCCCGGCTTACCAGACCGTCGCGGCGGTGTGGGTCGAACCGGCTCGCATCCTTGCGCAATTGAGCGTGCCCGACGCCATTCGCCACGAGATGGACACGCTGCATGTACACCCGGCGCTGCTGGATGGCGCGTTCCAACTGATTACCGAATTGCTCGTGGGCCAGCCCGGCACCAACAAAGGGCTGGCGTTTATCCCGGTCAAACTGGGGCGCATTGCCTACGCCAAGGCGGGCGGTGTGCCGTGCCTGGCCGAAGTACGCCAACTCAAGCGCACCGAGCATTCATTGCTGGTGGACTTCACCCTGTTCGACGCGGCTGGCGACGCCGTACTGTCGATCAAAGACGCGCGTTTTCGCGGTGTACGTCTGCAGCGTGACCGCAGCGCTGACATCAAACACATGGCCCACGTCGGGCTGGCGGCACCGGGCCACGTCGTGCCTGTGCAGCGCGAAGCCCTCGACAACACACCGTTGCAGGCCCAATTCCTGGGGCTGGGCGATGAACCCGTGCAGGTGCGTTACCTGAACGAAGTCGAGCCGCTGCTGGATGTGTTGTGCGCAAGTTTTGTGCAAGACCTGATCGAGCACGTCGGTGGCCAGTTAAGCGCTGAACAGATCGCCCTGTGGTCGCAACAGGATGGCGTTCCCGCTCACTACCTTGGCACCTTGCTGCGTCAGGGGCTGGAAGACGGCAGCCTGAGCCGCGATGCCGACGGCAACGTCAGCGTGGCTGACGCCGGTGAACGTCCGGCCAGCGAAGCCATCTGGCAGGAACTGTTCCAGAGCTACCCGGAGCATTTCCAACTGATTCACTCGGTGGGCCGCATAGGTCGTCATTTGCAGGCCTTGCTCGACGGCCAGCAGACCCTCGAACAGCTGCTGCCCCGCGAAACCAGCGGCGCCAACCTGTTGCGTTTGGTACTGGGCGCGGCCGGACACCAGCGCTTGCTGGCCGGTGTGCGCGAAACCCTCGCGCAGCGTCTGGC
>NZ_WIWK01000203.1:0-4647 GCF_009600165.1 Pseudomonas sp. FSL R10-0399 | reverse complement strand
CACCACACCGATTGCCAGCCGTGCGGCGCCAGCCCCGGCCGCGCATTCGCCTGCACCCAAGCGCAAGCCTTACAAGCTGGTGGCCATTGGCACGTCGACCGGTGGCCCGGTGGCGTTGCAGCGGGTATTGACCCAGTTGCCGGGCAATTTCCCGGCGCCCATTGTGCTGGTGCAGCACATGCCGGCGGCGTTTACCAAAGCCTTTGCCGAGCGTCTGGACAAACTGTGCCGCATCAGCGTCAAGGAGGCCGAAGACGGCGACACCTTGCGCCCAGGGCTGGCCTTGCTGGCACCGGGCGGCAAACAAATGATGATCGACGGTCGCGGCACGGTACGGATTCTGCCGGGCGATGAGCGCCTGAACTACAAGCCCAGTGTCGACATCACCTTTGGCTCTGCGGCCAAAACCTACGGTGACAAAGTTTTGGCGGTGGTCTTGACCGGCATGGGCGCGGACGGCCGTGAAGGCGCACGCCTGCTCAAGCAGGGCGGCAGCCAGGTGTGGGCGCAAGACGAAGCCAGCTGCGTGATTTACGGCATGCCCATGGCGATCGTTAAGGCCAACCTCGCTGACGCGGTGTACAGCCTCGATGACATGGGCCGTCACTTGGTTGAGGCGTGTCACTGATGGACGTGCTCAGCCTGATCGGCATCATCATGGCCTTTGTCGCGATTATCGGCGGCAACTACCTCGAAGGCGGGCACCTGGGCGCGCTGGCCAATGGCCCGGCGGCACTCATCGTCTTGGGCGGCACCATTGGCGCCGCGCTGTTGCAGTCGCCCATGAGCGCCTTCAAGCGGGCGATTCAGACCGTGGGCTGGATTTTCTTCCCGCCGCAGATCGACATGGCGGGCGGCATCAACCGCGTCGTCAACTGGAGCCTTACGGCGCGCAAGGAAGGCTTGCTGGGCCTTGAAGGCATGGCCGACTCCGAGCCCGACAGCTATTCGCGCAAAGGCCTGCAACTGCTGGTGGACGGGGTAGAACCCGAAGCCATTCGCAGCGTGCTGGAGGTCGACTACATGACCCAGGAGGCCCGCGACATTGAGGCCGCCAAAGTGTTTGAGTGCATGGGCGGTTATGCGCCGACCATCGGCATCATTGGCGCGGTGATGGGCTTGATCCATGTGATGGGCAACCTGGCCGACCCGACCCAGTTGGGCAGCGGCATTGCTGTGGCATTTGTGGCAACCATTTACGGGGTGGCCAGCGCCAACCTGGTGTTGCTGCCCATTGCCAGCAAGCTCAAGGCCATTGCGTTGCGCCAGTCGCTGTACCGCGAGATGTTGCTTGAAGGCATCCTGTCGATTGCCGAGGGCGAGAACCCGCGGGCCATCGAACTCAAACTCCAAGGGTTTACGGGGTAACGATGAGCCGACGCCGCCGCGCTGCTGAAGAGCACGTCAATCATGAACGCTGGCTGGTGTCCTACGCAGACTTCATCACCTTGCTGTTTGCCTTTTTTGTGGTGATGTACTCGATCTCGTCGATTAACGAAGGCAAGTACAAAGTGATCTCGCAGGCGCTGGTGGGCGTGTTCAATGACACCGAGCGCAGCGTCAAGCCGATCCCGGTGGGCGAAGAGCGCCCACTGACCACCAAACCGGCCGAGCCGCTGATCAAAGACAGCGAAAACACTGACGCGGGGTTGGGCCAGGCCCAGGACGATCCGCTGAAAACCATCGCCAATGACATCACCCAGGCCTTTGGCGACTTGATTGCCTCACACCAGCTCACCGTGCGTGGCAACGAGCTGTGGGTCGAGATCGAACTCAACTCCAGCCTGTTGTTTGGCAGTGGCGATGCGATGCCCAATGACCTGGCGTTCAGCATCATCGACAAGGTGGCGGCGATCCTCAAACCTTTCGATAACCCGATTCACGTCGAAGGCTTTACCGATAACCTGCCGATTCGTACTGCGCAATATCCCACCAACTGGGAGCTGTCTTCAGCGCGCTCGGCGAGCATTGTGCGCATGCTGGCGATGCAAGGCGTAGACCCGGGGCGCATGGCGTCGGTGGGCTACGCCGAGTTTCAGCCGGTGGCCAATAACGCAACGCCTGAAGGGCGTGCGCTCAACCGTCGCGTGGTGCTCGTGGTGTCACGTAACCTGGAAGTGCGTCGCAGTTTGACCAGCGGCGGCGCCGCCAACGTCACGCCAGATGCCGCCTTGAAGCGTGCTGGCACACAAACTGCACCGCCACGATCAACGCCGCTGGTTCGAGGGAATGCCGTCAATTCCCCGTCACCGTCCCTATAAGTGCATGGCAATTCTCGGTCGGCACGCGTGCAACCGGGAGGAATAACTGAATGAGAGTCTGGACTGTAGCTAATCAAAAAGGTGGGGTCGGCAAGACCACCACCTCCATCGCCCTGGCGGGTTTGCTGGCTGAGGCGGGCAAGCGCGTGGTCGTGGTCGACCTCGACCCGCATGGCTCCATGACCAGTTATTTCGGTTATGACCCGGACGCCCTTGAGCACAGCAATTACGACCTGTTCTTGCACAAGGGGCAGGTGCCCGACGGCCTGACCGCGCAGTTGCTGTTGCCCACCAGCAACGAGCAGATTGCCTTGTTGCCGGCCAGCACCGCGCTGGCCACGCTAGAGCGCCAATCGCCGGGCCAGAGTGGCCTGGGCCTGGTGATCGCCCGTGCCCTGGCGCAACTGTGGCAGGACTACGACTACGCGATCATCGACAGCCCGCCCTTGCTCGGCGTGTTGATGGTCAATGCATTGGCGGCCAGCCAGCAGTTGATCATCCCCGTGCAAACCGAGCACTTGGCCCTGATGGGCCTGGAGCGCATGGTCAACACCCTGGCGATGATCAATCGCTCGCGCAAACAGGCGTTGCCGTTCTGCATCGTGCCGACGTTGTTTGACCGTCGCACCCAGGCTTCCATGAGCACCCTGCGGGTACTGCGTGACTCACACCCCGAAACACTGTGGCAGGGCTTTATCCCGGTCGACACGCGTTTGCGTGACGCCAGCCGGGCAGGGCTCACGCCTTCGCAGTTCGACGGCAAAAGCCGGGGTGCGATTGCGTACCGCGCGTTGCTCAAACACATGTTGACCCAGCAACTCACACCGCAGCCGGTGTGAGCTGGGCGTGCATTCAAGTATCTGCATGGCGTGGCCGATAACCCTTAGAGGTCATGGTCGCGCCAAGGTTGAGTGAGGCACCTGATGAAGCAACCGGTCGCGCTGTCTACAAGCCCGCAAGTGGCCTTGCAGGCTTATCTGGACAACTTGCTGTTTGATGCAACCGAAGAGGCTCTGCAAACGCCGGAGCCTGTACTGACGGCCGAGCCTGAGGCACTGGACGAATTCGCCGCTGCGGTGCTGGAAGAGCAAGTCCGTGATGCCCGCCTGACGCCCCCGGAGCCTGTGCAGGAACTGGCGGTGCCGGTGCCGTTGTCCGAGGTGTTGCCGAATGCCGACTTACTGGCGCCGCCGCTGCTCGACGTGCAGCGCCCGATCGCAACCGGCACCCGCTTGCCAGTGCAGGACGATGGTCGACCGGCGTGGGCCAGTGAGCCGTTTGAATGCCTGCTGTTTGATGTCGCAGGGCTGACCCTGGCGGTGCCGCTGGTGTGCCTGGGGTCGATTTACGCGTTGCACAATCGCGAGTTGACCCCGCTGTTTGGTCAGCCTGACTGGTTTTTGGGGATTCTGCCGAGCCAGAGCGGCAAGCTTAACGTGCTCGACACGGCGCGCTGGGTGATGCCGGAGCGTTACCGCGACGATTTTCGTGAAGGGCTGCAATACGTTATTTCGGTTCAGGGCTATGAATGGGGGCTAGCGGTGCATCAGGTCAGCCGTTCATTGCGCCTGGACCCCAACCAGATCAAATGGCGTTCGCAGCGCGGGCAACGCCCGTGGTTGGCGGGCACCGTGATCGAACACATGTGCGCGTTGCTGGACGTGGCAGAACTTGCCGACTTGATCGCCAGCGGCGCGACCCGCCATCAGGCAGACACTTAAACGACCGTGCTTGAGCGCGGTTAGACAACACACACCGTTAAGGTTTTTAGTCAGGGGTTTGGGGTATGCAGAACACAGCCGCAAAAGGTTCCGAGGATCCGATCCTGCAATGGGTCACTTTCAAGCTGGACAACGAGACCTACGGCATCAACGTCATGCAGGTGCAGGAAGTGCTGCGCTACACCGAAATTGCCCCGGTGCCGGGTGCGCCAGCCTACGTGCTGGGCATCATCAACCTGCGCGGCAACGTGGTGACCGTCATCGACACCCGCCAGCGTTTTGGTTTGTACAACGCTGATATCACCGACAACTCACGCATCGTCATCATCGAAGCCGACAAGCAAGTGGTGGGCATTCTGGTCGACAGCGTGGCGGAAGTGGTGTATCTGCGTCAGTCTGAAATCGAAACGGCGCCGAACGTGGGCAACGACGAGTCGGCCAAGTTCATTCAAGGCGTGTGCAACAAGAACGGCGAGTTGCTGATTCTGGTTGAGCTGGACAAAATGATGAGCGAAGAAGAGTGGTCCGACCTGGAGAACATCTGATTGATCCTTGAGGTGGCGGTAATCGTGCTGGCCCTGCTGTGGGCCGCGAGCCTGTGTGCGTTTGTGCTCTACGTGCGCAAGCAGCGCGTGGCCGCCGTGCAGCAGGCCGAGGCCGACGCC
>NZ_WIWK01000202.1:0-4700 GCF_009600165.1 Pseudomonas sp. FSL R10-0399 | reverse complement strand
ACCATGGCGGCAGAACGCGCCTGCAACGGCGTGCGCTTCCAGCGGCTGAAGCCCGACGCGGTGCGGGTGAGGGCCGCGTCCAGAGCCTCGGCGGACTCATACGCGTAATGACCAATCTGCTCGCCCGTGGTCGGGTTGATCGAAAGGGCGTGGGTCTGGCTGGAAATCGGGCTCATGGCATGGTCCTGCTGAGTGAGTAGATGGGCACAGAGTAGGGTGGCTAAGGATTTCTTGAAACTGAATAATAGAGATCGTTTCTTTCACGATTGGAGAATGGCTGTGGATCTGGTGCAACTGGAAATCTTCAAGGCGGTGGTGGACCACGGCAGCATCAGCGCTGCAGCGGCTCATATCCATCGTGTGCCCTCAAACCTGACGACGCGGATCAAACAGCTCGAAGAGGATCTGGGTGTCGACCTGTTCATCCGCGAGAAAAGCCGTCTGCGCCTGTCACCGGCGGGCTGGAGTTTCCTTGACTACGCGCGGCGCATTCTCGACCTGGTGCAAGAAGCGCGGGCGACGGTGGCGGGCGAAGACCCCCAGGGTGCATTCCCGCTGGGTTCACTGGAAAGCACCGCCGCGGTGCGGATCCCCGCTTTGCTGGCGGCCTACAACCAACAACACCCCAAGGTCGACCTGGACCTCTCGACGGGGCCGTCCGGCGCCATGATTGAAGGCGTGCTGTCGGGGCGTTTAGTGGCCGCGTTCGTCGACGGCCCGGTGCTGCACCCGGCGCTGGAAGGTGTGCCGGTATTCGAAGAAGAAATGGTCATTATCGCGCCGCTTCATCACGCGCCGATCCGCTGCGCAACCGACGTCAACGGCGAGAGCATCTACGCCTTTCGGGCCAATTGCTCGTACCGTCATCACTTTGAAAAGTGGTTCAACACCGACGCCGCCGTGCCCGGCAAAATCTTCGAAATGGAGTCTTACCACGGCATGCTCGCCTGCGTCAGCGCTGGCGCCGGGCTGGCGCTGATGCCCCGCAGCATGCTCAACAGCATGCCGGGGTGCGCGACGGTCAGCATCTGGCCGCTGGCCGCCGAGTTCCGTTATCTGACCACGTGGCTGGTCTGGCGGCGCGGGGCCGTGTCGCGAAACCTCAGCAGCTTTGTGCAGTTGCTGGAAGAGCAAGGGTTGAGCGCTACGCCTGCTCTTGGCGATTAAGCTTCGCTGATTTTATTGACGCTGGTGATACGCCCATTCCAGATCATCTCGTAGTGGGCTGACTGAACCATCGACGACACGGCGCTTGGGGTCATAAGTGCCCAGCAGTGGTTGCCGTGCAAGCGCACAGAGTTGTACCGCAGCCCTGCGCATCGGGCGTCTTTCACGGCCTTGCCCAACGCATGCGAGTGCGTGTAATCGTCGGGGTTAACGTGGGTGAACGGGGCGGTCGCATAAGAGCAACCCGGGATACCAAACGGAATCTCTGCTCGCGGTATCAACTCAAGGCGCCCGACTTCATTTTGCATTCGGGGATTGGTCAGTGCCTGAATCTGGTACAGCGCTTCAAAGACGGCGGCATCGGCCACGTCATCAAATAGGGCAATGGGCGGGAATTTTGAATTGACCAGTCGATAGGCCAGCAGCGACGCGCCGGGCAGATCTGCCAACTGGTTCAAGGTCACCATTGCGACCCCCGCAATACATCAATGCGCCGATAGGTCTCGTACAGAGAAATCATGTCTAAGTGCTTCGAGTTAAAGTGGGACAGCCTGTGTCAATTACCCAGAGATCACCATGTCACTACGCGCCCTTCACACCTTGATCGCCATTGCTCAATACGGTTCGTTTGTGCGCGCTGCGGAGGCGGTTCATCTCACGCAGTCTGCGGTGAGCCTGCACATTAAGTCCCTTGAAGAGACGTTCAATGCGACCTTGTTCGACCGCTCGCGGCGGTTGCCGGTGCTCACCGAAGCGGGCCATATAGCCGTGGAACGGGCGCGGGAGATCGTGGCGCTGTATGACGGCATTGCGGCTGAAATTGGCGGGGATAACGAGCTGCGCGGCAGGCTTAGGATTGGCGCCATTCATACGGCGCTCGCCAGCACGTTGCCTGCGGCCCTGGCCGCGTTGGCGGCCGAGCACCCGCATGTGCGTATCAACGTGGCTTCTGGTATGTCGGCGGAACTGGCCGTGCGCGTTGAGGCGGGCGAGCTGGACGTTGCGATCACCACCGAGCCTGTACGCCCGCACCCTTATGGCTTGGTCAGTACCACGCTCTATGAAGAGGGCTTCTGGATAATTGCGCCGGGTTCGCTGGCGGGGCAGGATTTTCGGCAGTTACTGCAACAGCAACCGTTCATTCGTTTTGATCGCCGGGCCTGGGCCGGGCGCACCATCGAGCAGGAGCTGCGGCGGATGCGCCTGCGCGTGCACACCAGCATGGAACTGGACAGCCAGGAGGCGATCATCCAGATGGTCAGCAGCGGGCTTGGGGTGGCGGTGATTCCGCTGTCCAGTCACAACCTCGCGCAGTTGGGCCATCTCGACATTCAGCCTTTTGGATCGCCACAAAAGACCCGCCGCGTGGTCTTGCTGGAACGCGAAGACCGCCCGTTGGCCAGATTGGCCGCCGCCCTCGCGCAGGCCGTTCAACGGCATGCTCCGGCCAGATGACCTATGAGCAAAACTTGTTGATGGCTGAATATTAAGTCGATTTTATTTTAGGTCGCGAGTTCTTATCGTGGTGCTCATCCAACCGTTGCCCGGAGAGCTCCATGTCACCTGTCGCTTGCGTAAAAATGATCGAAAGTTGTCACAGGTCGATTCGCCCAGCAGGGCCACTGTAATGACCCTCGCACTGCTGCTCGCCCTGGCGCCCATCGCGTTGCTTATCGCCCTCGGCGCCTGGCTCAAACACAGTCGTTTTCTGGCCGACAGTTTTTGGGCGCAGGCAGAGCGTTTGGGGTATTACGTTCTCTTGCCGGCGCTGTTTTTACATGGCTTGGCCACGGCCAGCCTGGACAACGTGCCCGTGAAGGGCATGGCTCTGGTGCTGGTGCTTTCGACCTGTGCAGTCACTGTGGCACTGGTCGCCAGCAGGCCACTGCTCAAGGGCAGTGATGCGGCGTTTACCTCGGTTTTTCAGGGCGGCATACGCTTTAACAACTATGTCGGCGTGTCGATCGTCGCGGGCTTGTTCGGCGCCCAGGGCATTGCCCTGGCGGCAGTCGCCAACGCGGCCATCGTGCCGACGGTGAATATTCTGTGTGTGCTGGTGTTCGCACGGTACGGCACCGGGGCCAAGATGACGGCGGGCAAGGTGGCCCGGCAATTGGCGCTTAATCCGCTGGTGCTGGCCTGCTTTGGCGCGATTGCGCTTCAGGTGCTGGGGCTGGGACTGCCGGTGGTAATTGAACCGGTGCTCAAGGCGCTGGGGCAGGCGTCGTTACCCCTCGGTTTGCTCTGCGTCGGGGCGGCCCTGGAGTTGGGGTCGGTGCGCAGTTGGGTGCGGCCGGTTGCGTACTCATCACTGGCCAAGTTTGTGGTCATGCCGCTGGCGACGGTAGGCGCGTGCCATGTGTTTGGCCTGGACGGCAAAGCGGCGATTGCGGCAGTCCTTTTTCAAGCACTGCCCACCGCATCGTCGTCCTACATCATGGCGCGGCAACTGGGGGGCGATGCCCCCCTGATGGCCGGCATCGTGGCGAGCCAAACCTTGCTCGCGGCGGTGACGCTGCCCCTTGCCGCGATTGTTTTGATTCCCTGGATCTGATCGCCGCAGAGCGACTTACTGGCCCAGGTAATGCTGCACTTCGGTCGCCGAAGGGTCGATGCGTTTTTCCATTTCGGCGACAAACCCCTTCAATGGCATCAAGGCTTTGCCCGCATAACCAGGGTATTGCACCTGATAGGGCGGTGCGTCGGACAAGCTGCGCAATTGGTCCATGCTCTGCGCCACATACGCCACGCTGACAAACTGCGCGCCGCTGTGGTCGTCGACCCAGCGTTCAAACAGAAGGGTGCCGCCCGGTGCGGCATCGTTTTCGGGGTACTCAGCGATTTTCCAGTCAAAGCCCAGCAGTGTGCGCAACTGCGCGATGTTGGTGTCGTGGCCCACGAAAGACAGCCATTGGGTGCCGGGCGGGCTGCCCGCTGCGGTCGGTTGCAGGGCCAACAGGATTTGCCCGAGCAACTGCGAAGCACCGCGCCGGGCGATGTACGGGATGTGGTTGCTGAGGGCGTATTTAGCCGAACGCAATGCCATCAGGCGCGATACCTCTTCAGCGCTGCGGCCTTGACCAAACGCGACCTGATCCAGCGGCAAACCTTCGGCATATTGCATGCGAAAGGTTTCGCTCATGCCCGCGCCCACGCCCAATGGGCTGCTGAGTTTGACCACGCCGTTTTTCTCTTTCAGCGCCCAGGGTTGCTCGCTCAGGGCGCAGGTCTTTTGCTCGCAGGTGGACGGCACGCCGACCACGTGCTGCATGGCTAGCACCGGTGCGGCATAGCGATCACGGGCAGCGTCGAGGCTGCCGCCCATGGCGTGCAATATTGCCGCTTTGGTCCGCGCCGGGTCCAAGGGGGCCAGGCCATTTTCGGTCGCGTGGAACAGCCGGTCCTGGCTTTTCTGCGCATGGTTTACGGCGACGTTGCAGCCGGGGAACATCCCTTGTACCAACGCCGCGCTGGTGGCTTGCGTGCGTGCGACGGGGCTCGACCACACGTAGGCCGCCTGCGCCGGCGGGCAT
>NZ_WIWK01000201.1:0-4836 GCF_009600165.1 Pseudomonas sp. FSL R10-0399 | reverse complement strand
ATGGCGACTGGAAAAAGTTGGGTAGTTTTTTTGAATAAAAACAATGGGTTATTTTATGTTTGATAAGAGCGAGCTTGAATTGCGTACCCCCGTAGCAGTTGACGAGTTTTGCGAGGCTACGTCCGGGCGCGCAGCGGCCGTAAAAAGAGCCAGATCAAAAGATCGCGAGGCAAGCTCGCTCCTACAGTTTTATCGCGTACCCCCGTAGCAGTTGTCGAGCTTTGCGAGGCTACGTCCGGGCGCGCAGCGGCCGTAAAAAGAGCTAGATCAAAAGATCGCGAGGCAAGCTCGCTCCTACAGTTTTATCGCGTACCCCCGTAGCAGTTGACGAGCTTTGCGAGGCTACGTCCGGGCGCGCAGCGGCCGTAAAAAGAGCCTGATCAAAAGATCGCGAGACAAGCTCGCTCCTACAGTTTTCATCGTGCACGCCCGTTCTGATTGTGCCCATTGATGGCGCACCCGCCGCGCACCAAAAGCAGCCGCGCATGATCGATGCTGATGCATCCGCATGCGTATTTTTATGAAATTTTCTTCATTTTTAGTGGTTTTGACAGGCTGGCACAGCCCTTGCTCCAGGCCCTTGCAGGCACAGATATTTTCTTTCGCTTCAAAGGACTGATCATGCAAGAGCAAGCAATGGTTGTGAGCCGCCGCAAGGTGCTGAACTGGATCGGTGTGACAGCGGGTGCCGCTGCGATGTATCAGGCAATGAGCGCCTTGAGCTTTGCCGCAGAATCCACCTACGAGCGCAATTTTGCCTTGAGCGGCGCGCCCAAGGGCACCCGAGTATTGATTCTCGGTGCAGGGCTGGCGGGCATGACTGCCGCTTACGAACTGCGTAAGGCCGGGTACCAGGTCAAGGTCCTGGAGTTCAACGCCAAGCCGGGCGGGCGTTGCTGGACGTTGCGCGGTGGTGACCGCTTTACCGAGTTGGGTGGTGCGACCCAGCAGTGCGAGTTTGATAAGGGCTTGTACCTCAATCCCGGGCCGTGGCGTATCCCTTACCATCACCATGCAGTGCTCGATTACTGCCATAAGTTCGGTGTCGCGCTGGAGCCCTTTATTCAGGTCAATTACAACGCCATGGTGCATTCCACCAAGGCGTTTGGTGGCAAGCCGCAGCGTTATCGCGAGGTGCAGGCCGACTTTCAGGGGCATGTTGCCGAACTGCTGAGCAAGGCCGTCAACCAGCACGGCCTGGACCAGGCCCTGACCCGCGAGGACCGCGAACGCTTGCTGGAAGTGATGCGCAAGTGGGGCGCGCTGGATGCCAACAACGCCTACAAGAAATCCCTGGAAACCAGTTTGCGCCGGGGTTTTGCTGTGGATGACGGCGGCGGTCTGATGCCCGAGGCCGTGCCGTCCGAACCCATTGACTGCAAGGCGCTACTCGATTCCAACCTCTGGCAAAGCATCGCCAGCGGCCAGGAGTACGAATTCCAGAGCAGCATTTTCCAGCCGGTGGGCGGCATGGACATGATTGCCCAGGCCTTTCAGAAACAGGTGAATGACCTGATTCATTACAACGCCAAGGTCACGCGCATCCAGCAAGATGCCAACGGCGTGACCGTGACCTATCAAAACAGTGATGGCAGCGGCGGGGCACAGCAGGAGCAGGCGGACTGGTGCGTGTGCACCTTGCCGCTGTCGATCCTTGGGCAACTGCCCATCGATGTCAGCGCGCCAATGATGAGCGCCATTCGCGCCGTGCCTTACGAGTCTTCGGTGAAGGTCGGCTTGCAGTTCAAGCGGCGTTTCTGGGAGCAGGACGAGCATATCTACGGCGGCATTACCTACACCGACACGCCCGTCAGCAAGATCAGCTACCCGAGCACCGACTATGGCAAGCAAGGCAAGGGCGTGCTGCTAGGGGCGTATATCTGGGGCCCGAATGCCTACGAATTTACCGCCATGAGCCCGCAAATGCGCGTGCAAAAGGCTGTGGAGTTTGGCGCGCAGATTCACCCGCAATACCCCGGCGAATTCGAAAACGGCATTGCCGTTGGCTGGCACCGTGTGCCCTGGACTAACGGCTGCTACGGCTTATGGACGCCCGAGACGCGCCAGCAGCACTACAAAAACCTGTGCCAGATCGACGGCCGCATTGTGCTCGCGGGGGAGCATGCCTCTTACATTCCAGCCTGGATGGAGGGCGCTATTTTGTCGTCGCACGATGCGATCAAGCGCCTGCATACCCACATCATCGCCAGCACTAAAACCGCCTGACAGGGAGTTAGCCATGCGTACGATTATGTCCACCGCTGTGTTGTGGGGCCTGATGGGCAGCGCGACGGCGTTTGCCGCTGACGCCCCGATCCTGTCCACCTCCGGCAAATTCGAAGAACAGACCGGCGAAGCGCTGTTTAATCAAGTCTGCCAGGGCTGCCACATGGCCCAAGGTCAGGGGGCTCACGGTGCAGGCGCTTACCCGGCGCTGTCGACCAACCCCAAGCTCGGCGCCAAGGTGTATCCGGTGTACATGGTGGCCTCCGGACAAGGCGGTATGCCGGGCTTCAAAAAGTACATGGATGACCAGCAGATTGCTGCGGTGGTCAACTATGTCCGCACACATTTTGGTAATCAATACCCCGATACGGTCACGGCCGAAGAGGTTAGGGTTCTTACCCAGCGCTGAAAGTCTCCATGGATTACGTTTTTTCATCCCTAAAGGAATAAACAATGTCGAAGACCATCATCACCACCGTCCTGCTGACCTCTTTGTTGGGCGGCCTCATGGCCACGCAGGTTAACGCTGCTGAAGTGATCCGGCACAAGCTGCCAAACTCTGATTTCCCGATCTCCCTGGCCGTGGAAATTCCGCCAGGGGCCACCGTGGTTAACCTCAGTGGTGTGGTGCCGCCAATTGCCGACAGCAAGGCCGATCCCAAGACACTGGCCGCTTATGGCGACACCGAAGTGCAGACCGTGAATGTGCTGAAGAACATTGAAGGCACGTTGAAAAGTCTCAATCTGACCATGGGCGATGTGGTGAAAATGCAGGTCTATCTGGTGGGCACGCCTGAAACCGGCAAGATGGATTTCGCCGGCTTTATGAAGGGCTACACCCAGTTCTTTGGCACGGCTGCCCAACCCAAGCTGCCAACCCGCTCAGCGTTCCAGGTGGCAGGTCTGGCCAACCCCAACTACCTGGTAGAAATCGAAGTGACGGCGGTTCGTCCATAACCTGATCTGTGCCTTAAACCCTGGTCAGCAAACACGCTGACCATGGTGGGTGGCCTTTAAACCTGGCCGCTGATAATCGCATCGGCAATGGTTGCGCAAAACCAGCGCAGCGCCGCCGAACTCTCACTGTTGGGGTTCCAGTGCAACGAGACATCGAACTCGGGCACCTGGAACGGCAAGTCCAGCATCTGCAAACCCCCGTCATGCACAAATAATCTGGCGATCTGCTCAGGCAGCACGGCCAGCAGGTCGGTGCCCGGAAGAATTTTCGGCAGCACGGAAAAATGCGGCACGTGCAGGTTGATCCGCCGCTCGACATTCATGCTCTTCAAGACGTCTTCAATGCTGCCGTGGCCGGAGGTGCGGGTCACGGTGACGTGCCGTTCGGCGAGAAACTGTTGCAGATTGATGTGCTCGCGGATGCGCGGGTGACTGGCGCTGAGCAAGCAGGTATAGCGCTCATGCATCAGCACCCGGTTGTGGGTGCCGGGCACCGGATGGCGGCAAATCGCGGCGTCGATCTTGGCGCTGGCCAGCCATTCACCCACCTGATCGACCTGCAGCGGTATGACTTCGACCTCCGCCTGCGGTGCCTCGCGGTTCAGGCGCGCCAGAATCAGCGATAAAAAGCCCATCTCACCCAGGTCCGAGAGCGCAATGCGAAAGCGTCGCTCAGTGGTTGCCGGGTCAAACTGGCGAGTGCTTTGCACGGCGCCTTCAATGCGCGTCAGGCAATCACGCAGCGTGGGGTAGAGCTGCTGCGCGACAAACGTCGGCTGAATGCCGTCACGGGTGCGACTGAACAACTTGTCATCGAACAGCTCGCGCAGGCGGGCCAGGCCATAACTCACGGAAGGCTGGGTGACGAACAGACGTTCTGCGGCCAGGGTCACGCTGCGGGCTTCATACAGAGTGATGAAGGTGCGGATCAGGTTCAGGTCGATGTGGCTCATGGCGCCTCAAGTGGCTACAGCGATATAGATGGGGCTTATTTTTAATAGAGATAGTATCGATTTGATCAATCGACTGGCAGCTGCAAGAGTAACCCAAAGTCTAAAAACAGCTGCAAGGGTCCCTATGAAAACCGTTCACTCTGCCACTTACGACATTCTGCGCGAGCAAGGCCTGACCACCATTTTTGGCAACCCCGGCTCCAATGAGCTGCCGTTTCTGAAGGGCTTCCCCGAAGATTTCAGCTACATCCTCGGCCTGCACGAAGGCGCCGTGGTGGGCATGGCCGACGGCTTTGCCCTGGCCACCGGCAAACCGACCTTCGTCAACCTGCACGCCGCAGCAGGCACCGGTAACGGCATGGGCGCGTTGACCAATGCCTGGTACTCCCACAGCCCGCTGGTGATTACCGCCGGGCAGCAAGTGCGCTCGATGATCGGTGTCGAAGCGATGCTGGCCAACGTCGATGCCGCGCAGTTGCCCAAGCCTCTGGTGAAGTGGAGCCACGAACCGGCCTCGGCGCAGGACGTACCGCGCACCCTGAGCCAGGCCATTCACATGGCCAGCCTGGCGCCACGAGGCCCGGTGTATGTGTCCATTCCGTATGACGATTGGGCCTGCGAAGCTCCGGCCGGGGTTGAGCACTTGGCCCGGCGCCACGTGGCAAGCGCCGGTGTGCCGTCGCCTGCGCAGTTGCAGGAC
>NZ_WIWK01000200.1:0-4982 GCF_009600165.1 Pseudomonas sp. FSL R10-0399 | reverse complement strand
AGAAGGCCATGGCTATGCGGCATGATGCTCCAGCTTCAATTCAATGACCGTGTTGCACTCAGCTCCTGCAACCGCCGTCCGTAAACCTTTCTCCCACGAACTTCCCCCCTCATATTCAGGCCATAACATGACGTACTTTCTCGGCACCTCCATAACGACCCCCGACAACTTCCAAAAAATATACCGAAACTATCAGCCGGAGAATTCTTTATAGAAACTTCAGGCAGATCTTTAGTACCGACGACATGGTAAAAATAACGACCATTAACGGTATAAGAAAAACCAATAACAAAATCGCAGCTCCTCTCCTTAAAATCTACCAAATAGCAATACAGAGCCTGGCAAGGAAGCGTAGAAAAAACACCACTTAGCGCTCATGTGCAGACCTTTTACACGCGAATATCGCCACCGCGAAAAACTAATTCAACGTACACCTCATACCACATCCCCCAACAAATCGCCTGGCTCCTACCTTCACAATGACCATTTCTGAAGTGCACATCCGCTCAGAATCAGGTCTTCGTCAACATAGCTATTGACTGCTTGAGAAGCCCAGGACCGAACCTGGTCGTGGAGAAAAAGCCCAACTGCGCCAAAGCTTTCACCTCTCCAGGGATGGAAACCCCATTTTGGTCAGCGTCTATCCATACCTGAACGGCATCGAAGTAACTGCCGCTGGCCTGCAGATTGATCAGAGCAGTCGCCCGTAAAAAGGTGAGCCAGCCTCGCCAGGACTGAGAAGCCATTTTGGTCTGTCAGGACCGTATTGTCTGGGACTGCGGTGACACCTCAACTACTCGGCAGAACTCCTCACTGGGAATCGGGCATATCTGCACGCCATCGCACAATTGCGTGCACCATGGCACCGTTACGCTGTTCACCGCACGGGACTATCTGCAGGGGCGCTTGATCAACTCGTCGACCATGGAAAACTGCATAGGGGGCTGCTCAGAAATCGGTTCTCCGGCGTGCTGCCTGGAAGCTGCCTGTTGACAGGCTTGCCTCTGGCAGCCCATCAACAGGCAGCCAACAAGGCCACCGGCCGCGTTAGCCTAAAGAAACAACCTCTACAGCCGAACAATTTTAGCTGCGCCAGCAAGTGCTTTTTCGCCACTGCTGCAGTTCGGTTGACGCAAAAGGGCCGTCACTGCACGCCGCAGTGACGGCCCCGCGCAATGCAGCAACAATACGACGTCGCGCAGATCGTATTTACGTTGGCGCTACGTGATGATGCTCTTGCACACTGAAACTGCAATGACCTACCGGCGGGTCTAAACACCGGAACCCCTGGTGCAGGGCAGAAAGCACTATTTCGCGCGAATCACTTCGCCGATGCCGTACCCATCCGGTTGCCCAGAGCGCAGGTTCCTGCAAGCGCTGAGCTCGCATTGAGCGGAGCCATCCCAGACGCACTCGGCTCATCACCGTGCGTCGCCCCTACCCATGGGGGAGCCTGCTTTATCCTCGGCATGTCCAGCACTGCCAACGTCAACCTACCGCCCCCACGGGGCTCCGCTTCGTCCCCGCAATGGCTACCCGGCGCAATGCCTAGTACAGCCCTGCCCGTCCATTTCCCACTCACTGTCACGGAGGTCTTAATCCCAGCGAATCGCATCTTTTTCATCTGTTCATCAGAAACGCCCCTGCCCGACCTTCCCACAGGAAGTAAGGCAGATGCCTCATTTGAGGCCACAGGTGATCTGAGCACCTGGCCCTCGCCCTTCGGGGATCTCGCCTTGGCGAGTTGGCAATAACACTCACCGGATTTCAACTCAGCACCACGTACAGAGAACATTGGCAGGAGGACTGGATGGACGATCTCACCTACACGCTACGCCAACTCTGCCAACGCAATCGTGATGGCAGCCATGCCACCCAGGCCGATCGGCAACGAGGTCTGACACTGGTCGCACGCCAATTGCGCGAAGCGGGATTCAGGCAAATGCGTGCGCCCTCACTCAAGGGCAAACATGTCGAGGCGCTGGTTGCGCGCTGGCAGGCTGAGGGCTTGTCGGCAGGGACACTCAAGAACCGTCTGGCGCATCTGCGCTGGTGGGCCGAGAAGATCGGTAAACCGGGTATCATTCCTTCCGACAACACCCAGCTCGGCATTCCAGAGCGGCGTTATGTGACCAACGAAAACAAGGCGCGGGAGTTGGGCGATGCTCTGGATAAGGTGAATGATCCCTACGTTCGCATGAGTCTGGCGCTGCAAGCAGTATTCGGGCTACGCCGCGAGGAAGCCATCAAGTTTCAACCCCGCTATGCCGACCGAGGCGATCACATTGCCCTCAAGGGTTCATGGACCAAGGGTGGTCGTGAGCGCACGGTCTTGATCACCACCCCCGAACAACGCGCGGTGCTTGACCAAGCGCATCAATTGACCGGGGCTGGGTCATTGATCCCAGCGCACAAGACGTTCATTCAGCAGCGCCATACCTATGACGGACAATGCAAGGCTGCCGGCCTAAGCCATATGCATGGCTTGCGTCATCGCTACGCGCAGGCACGGTATGAAGTACTGACGGGATGGAAAGCACCGGCAGCCGGCGGGCCGACCCGACAAGCTCTGACGTCCACAATGCGCATTCAAGATCAAACGGCGCGCCAGACGATAAGCCGAGAGCTAGGCCATGAGCGCCCAGCAATTGCAGCAGTTTACTTAGGCAGGTAAGTACCGACTGGACTAAAGCGATTCATATTCGCACCCAACTCAGAGAAGATCTAAGTCAAGCTGAACTCTAAAAGGAACATCGCATTTGTATCATCGCTAATTTCAAAAACAAAAAAAGGCCCGCCGGACCTTTTTTGTTTTTTAATCAGATCACTGAATGCGCCACGACTCCACAGCATCCGCACCAAATTCACTTTTCCATTCCTTCAGCTGGCGGTGATTACCACCCTTGGTTTCGATCAACTCACCGGTGTTTGGATTCTTGTAGATCTTAACTTCCCGTGCTTTGCGGACTGGCTTTGATGCCGTGAGCCCCGGCGCATGACGAACAGATTGAGGGTCAAGCAAGTCGATTATATTTTTGAGGCTGTAGCCATACTCGGCCAAAAGCGCGCGTAATTTGCTTTCGAACTCCATCTCTTTTTTCAGGCCGGAATCGCCCTTCATGGCTTCAAGCTCTGCTAGTTGGTCAGCAAGCTGCCGTTCAAGTTTACGAAATTCTGCAAGACGGGACATTTAGCACCTCATATTTTTCGATAAATGACTTTTATGACTTGACAACCGGACCTGAAAAACCAAAGCCCTGGTCATCTTGTTAAAAACAAAACGCAGGAAAATATCAATTTATATTTAACACCATAAGCTCATCGCTCATCGCTCATCGCTCATCCAGCTGATTGAAGCGTTGGTGACGATAGCGCTCATTACTTGACAATCCCTCGAGCTCCATTTCAGAACCTAAGTGAGATACAGAAACCTGTAACACCGCCCCTTCATCAACGGGCTTCTCAGGCATTGACGCTCCATATTCTAAGGCATCAAGCAAATCCGCCCAATACTGCATCATGCTGCGACGCTGCACGACATACTGAGCATGATTATAGGCGGCTCGCACTTTATTGGTGTCCGCATGGGAAAGCTGGGCTTCAATCCAACCGCTATTAAAATTTAGTTCGTTTAATGCGGTGGAAATTGTCCCTCGCAAACCATGGCCAGTGAGCTCACCTACAAACCCCATACGCCTGATAGCGCTATTCAACGTATTTTCACTGATCTTCTCGTGAGGCTCAATCCGATGAGGCAACAGATAACGCCGTCCACGACCTTTACCTTTGAGCAGGTAGCTGACGATCTCTAATGCCTGTCTGGATAACGGAACAATGTAGGCTGGGATCACTTCTCCCTTGTTGCGCACCCGATTACGCAACTGCTTGACGCCCTCCGCCGGAATAAACCAAACCCGGTTCTCCAAGTCAAACTGCTCTGGCGTTGCAGCTCGTAACTCCCCCGTCCGAACGCCCGTCAGCAACAACAGGCGCACACCAAGCTTAGTCGTAGTTGCGCCGTTATAGTCCGCCAGCCTCTTGAGAAACCGAGGAAGCTCCGACAACTGCAGGTGGGGATTGTGACGAACCGGCGGTGGAGATTCAGCAACGATGTCTAAGTCGGACGCTGGATTGACATCAATCATTCCCTCGGCCATGGCATAGCGGAAGATATGGTTCAGCCAAGTCCGGCATTTTCCTGCCGACACCAACGCGCCCCGCCCTTCAATTCGGCGCACGACTCCCAGGACATCCAGACGGGTAATCTCGGCCATGCTCAATTTCCCCAAGACAGGGAGAATATCTCGGTCAAGATAGCGCTTTGATTGTCCAGAGCTACCTTTTTGCCCAGGCGTCAGCTTCTTGCTACGGAACTCATGCCAGCGGGCAGCCACCGCCTCGAAGGAGTTGTCTCTCGCCGACGCCCTCTGCTGCCGCTCCAGACGGCGCGTCTGACGAGGGTCAATATCCTGCGCAACAGCAGCGCGGGCGCTGTCACGACGCTCACGGGCCTGTTTTAGGCTGATATCAGGGTAGGTTCCAAAGGAGATACGAAGTTGCTTGCCATGCAAGCTGTAGCGGAAGTGCCACTGCTTACTGCCCCGGATCGGGACGAACAGCGACAGGCCAAGACCATCAGCAAGTGAATAGTCTTTGCTGGAAGGCTTGGCATGACGAACGGCGGTATCGGTGAGTGCCACGGTGAATCTCCCATTGCTTGGAGCAACGAGATACCTCTTGTGAAGAGGCACACCAACAAACAATCCGGCATTCGCGATGTACTATTTAACGTACTAGAAATGCTTGGCTGTTGGTGGATTCCGATGGAACGCTATAAACGAAAAAAGCGGCCAAAGGCCGCTTATTCCGTAGCTTCCAGGCGTTCAGTGGGCCTTAGTGGAAGCAAATATGGCGCAGCGGACGGGACTCGAACCCGCGACCCCCGGCGTGACAGGCCGGTATTCTAACCGACTGAACTACCG